>JAWKPF010000097.1 GCA_041390825.1 Thermomicrobiales bacterium | reverse complement strand
CATGACCGATCCGGCCAAGGCCAGCAACGCGACCCTGACCGTCGGCGGGCAGGAGGCGCTCGAGCTGCCGATCCTGTCCGGCACGATCGGACCGGACGTTGTCGACATCCGCAAGCTTTACGGTGCAACCGGTTGTTTTACCTACGATCCGGGCTTCACCTCGACCGCGGCCTGCAAGTCCAAGATCACCTATATCGACGGTGAGGAGGGCATTCTCCTCCATCGCGGCTACTCCATCGAGGATCTCGCCGAGAAGAGCGATTTCCTGGAGACGGCGTTCCTCATCCTTTTCGGGGATCTGCCGAACGCCAAGGAAAAGTCGAAGTTCGAACATGACGTGACTCATCACACGATGATTCACGACCAGATCAACTACCTGTTCCGCGGTTTCCGCCGCGATGCCCACCCGATGGCCGTGATGATCGCCGTCGTCGGCGCACTCTCCGCCTTCTACCACGAGGATCTCGACACCAACGATCCGCACCACCGCATGATCGCGAGCTATCGCCTGATCGCCAAGATCCCGACGATTGCCGCCATGGCGCACAAATATTCGGTCGGCCAGCCGTTCATGTATCCGCGCAACGACCTCAATTATGCGGAAAACTTTCTCTACATGATGTTCGGTGTGCCGTGCGAGGCCTGGAAGGAGCGTCCGACCCTCAGCCGCGCACTCGACAAGATCTTCATCCTCCACGCCGACCACGAGCAGAACGCTTCCACCTCGACCGTCCGTCTCGTCGGTTCCACCGGTGCGAGCCCCTATGCGGCCGTGGCCGGCGGTATCGCCAGCCTCTGGGGTCCGGCGCACGGCGGTGCCAACGAGGCCGTGGTGAACATGCTCGAGGAGATCGGCTCCGTCGACCGCATCCCCGAGTTCATCAATCGCGCCAAGGACAAGGACGATCCGTTCCGGCTCATGGGCTTCGGCCACCGGGTCTACAAGAACTACGATCCGCGCGCCAAGATCATGCAGACCACCTGCCACAAGGTGCTGGCGGAAACCGGCGCCAAGGACGACCTGTTCGAGGTGGCGATGGAGCTCGAGCGCATCGCGCTGCACGACGAGTACTTCATCGAGAAGAAGCTCTACCCGAACATCGACTTCTATTCCGGCATCACCCTGAAGGCGATGGGCTTCCCGACCACGATGTTCACGGTGCTGTTCGCGCTCGCCCGCACCGTCGGCTGGATCGCCCAGTGGAAGGAGATGATCGAGGACCCGAGCCAGAAGATCGGCCGTCCGCGCCAGCTCTATACCGGCGCCACCACCCGCAACTACGTTCCGATCGACCGGCGCAATTCTTGAAACGCGGTCGCACTTCAGAAAGCTCAAATTGGCGCCGTCGGTGGTGAAAGTCGTTTCGTCTATCGGACAGGACCTGCCCAACGATCCCGTCTTCGGGTCGCGCCCGAGGTTTCGCTAAGAGCATTGAAATCACCGCCGGTCGAAAACGCGGCTGTACCTACCTGCTCACGAAATGCCCGGTGCATGCGAAAATGGCCGGACCAGCGCCGCTGCGGGTGGCCATGCCCGCGCCTGGAAATCGACGAGGGCAGCCGCGCCGCTGAACCCGTCGGCGAGCGCTTCTTGCATGAGCGAACGCGGCGTTGCGTCGGGATTGTCAATTGCCCCGACGACGGTGTCGTAA
>JAWKPF010000096.1 GCA_041390825.1 Thermomicrobiales bacterium | reverse complement strand
TTCATTTTCGGATTGACGATCATCACGAATCCGAACGACCAACCGATCACGATTGCGCTCAATAATCTGGCCGGATCGTTTTCGGTTGCCTGGAATGTCGTGATGGCCGGGGCGGTACTGGCCGCCTTGCCGACGGCCCTGATCTACATCTTCCTCGGCCGCTACTTCGTCCGCGGTATGCTGGCTGGTTCGATGAAGGGATAGGACCACCGACCCGGGTTCAGACGAATCACCTCAGATTGCAGAATCGGGACTGCAGGCGCATGTCCCGGCGCGGGCACGTAATAATCAGGTATCTCCGCCCACCATAAGTACCAGTTTCAGGGCCGGACCTGCATGATTTGGCTCGGCTCGACGATACTCATGCGAACATCGATCCGGCGCGGAAAGGGTCCAGGCAACGGCATGAGCGAAACGAACGACGGCTCACCGGAAGGATCGGAATCATCCGATCGCCGGAAAACGCCCAAACGGAGTGCGTTCCAGATCTCACGCACATCGGTTGCCGAACAGGCAAACGGCGAATCCCAGACCACCATCACCGAAATCGAAGTGCCGTGGCGCACGATCATGCGTATCGTCATGGCAATGGCGCTGATCTATTTCTTTCTGCAACTCTGGACCCAGGTGGTGATCGTTTTCATCGCTATCATCCTCACGCTCGCACTCGATCCCATCGTTCACAAGCTGGAGCGTCGCGGACTCTCGCGGGGACGGAGCGTTCTGGCGGTCATTTCCTCACTGATCCTCGCCTTGGCGGTTGTCGTGATCGTCGTGGCGCCTCCGCTGGTCGATCAGGGCGCGAATCTCGTCGACAATCTTCCTGAATATGCCGACGAACTGAGCCAGGTGCTCGATCGTTATCCGACGGTCGATGAGTGGATCAATGAAGCATCCGAGGGGGCGGCAATTCGGATTCGATCTTCGAACGCGTCATGTCGTTCGTTCCGGATCTCCTGTCGTTCGGGGCCGGCATCCTTTCGGGTTCGTGAGTCTCTTTTCCTCTTCGTGCTCACCATCTACTTGCTGCTGGACGGTCCCCGCCTCTTCGAGAGCTATGTCGGGCGGCTGGATCCGGTGCAGCGAGCGCGTTTCAGCGCCTCCGCCTGGAACTGGCCCAGGTGGTCAACGGATACGTTGTCGGTCAGACGATCGTTTCGTCCTGTTTCGGTGTCTTCACGTTCGTCGTGTTGACGGTGGTTGGAACTCCGGAAGCCCTGTTGTTGGCGGTGCTGGCGGCGATGCTCGATGCGATTCCGATGGTTGGCGCCACGTTAGCGACCATACCGGCGGTGTTGATGTCGCTGACGGTCTCCGTGCCGGCCGCTCTGGTTGTGCTTGGCCTCTTCGTCATCTATCAACAGGTCGAGAACAATTTCATCGCACCTCGCGCATTCAGGAACACGCTCAAGATTTCTTCGTTGGCGGTCCTGTTGGCCGTGTCATTTGGGAGCGCCCTGTTCGGCGTTCTGGGTGCAATGTGCGTTGCCGGTCGCGGCGGCGATTCCTGCTCTGGTGCGTGGATTGCGAGAAGGCGTGCCGATGCCGCAACCGGAAAGCGACTCGCTGTCCTGGCCGTCGGAGCCGCCGCACTAGCGATTCCTTAACGCCTTCGCGGCGATCGCCGCGCATCGGGCTGGCATAATGCTCTCCACATATTCGATCGACCACTCCGGCCCCGCCGGGGAGACGGAGGACTAACCCGGTGCGCCTGCTACTCGTTCGACATGGACAGACTGATTACAACGCGGAGCGTCGGGTTCAGGGACAGATAGATATTCCCCTCAACGATATGGGCCGGTGGCAGGCGGAGCGCATCGGAGCGCGTCTCGCGACCTATGCGCCGACGACGATCATCGCGTCCGATCTCTCGCGAGCCTCGGATACCGCGCGGGCCATCGCGTCCCATCACCCCGACGTGCCATTCGTCCAAACCGAGCTTCTGCGTGAAGTGCGGTATGGCATTTTCGAGGGGATGAGCGGGGATGAAATTGTCGCGAAGTATCCGGAAGAGTTCCGGCACTGGCAGGAAGATCGCGAAGGATTCATGCCCTCTGGCGGCGAGTCGATTCATGATCAGCGCGAACGGGCAAGCCGAGCGGTCCGGAAGATCATGGCGTATGCGCGCGAAGGCGAGACGACTGTTGTGGTGTCGCACGGAGCGATCATGCGGTCGATCCTGGCCGACCTGATGCAACTGGGCGTCGAGCAGCAGCATTTGCTCCATTTCGACAACACCAGCTTGACGGCGCTCGAACAGGGCAAGCGCGGCATGGTGCTGCAACTTTCGAACTGCACCGCTCATCTGGGCGAGCGCGCGGTGTTCCCGTAGGCCGGAATCCGGACTCGCCAATCCACCGTCCGCTTGTACAACCGAACCTCCGAACCAGGACGGGTTCGGAATCTGGCATTCCGGAACGCGTCTCTCCTATACCTGTCGATTTCAGACAAAGGTTCAATCGATTAACTGGCAGTTGTGTTGTGATTCGGAATGTTGCCGATATCACCAGCCCGACGAGGAGGTCAGGATGCAAACAGCCACGCTCGCTTCACCGGTGGAGCGGCAAACGGGCGGCGGGGCTCCGGTCATTGTCGCCGAAGGACTCGTGAAGATTTATCGCGGACGCAAGAACGAGGTTCGCGCCCTGGACGGGCTCGACCTGACCGTTGACGAAGGCACCGTGCTGGGTCTGCTCGGACCCAACGGCGCGGGAAAGACGACGACCGTCCGCATCCTGACGACGTTGCTGCAACCAGATGGCGGCAACGCGACGGTGTTCGGACTCGATGTCGTCCGGGATGCGCACCGCTTGCGTTCCCAAATCGGCGTCTCCGGCCAATATGCCGCGGTCGATGAGTACCTCACCGGACGCGAAAACCTGATCCTTTTCGGGCGCCTCTACCAACTCTCGAAGGCTGATGCGATTGCGCGCGCGGCCGAACTGCTCGAACAGTTCGAACTGACCGACGCGGCCGATCGCCCCGCCAAGACCTATTCGGGCGGGATGCGTCGCCGGCTCGACCTCGCCAGCGCCCTGACCGGGCGGCCGCGGTTGCTCGTGCTCGACGAACCGACGACCGGTCTCGATCCGCGCAGCCGGATCGGCATGTGGGAAGCGATTCGGGAACGGGTGCGAGCCGGAGCGACGTTGCTCCTCACCACCCAGTACCTGGAAGAAGCAGACGAACTGGCCGACAGCATCGCCGTGGTCGACCACGGCCGGATCATCGCGCGCGGAACGGCCGACGAACTCAAATCGCAGATCGGCGGTGAGCGGATCGAAGTCATCGTCCACCGTCGTGATGAGCTCGAATTGACGAGAACGCTGCTCGGCGGCGACGAGCATTCCGTCCACGATCATTTGCGCCGGATCACGATCCCGGCGCAAGGTGGGGTGCAGCGCCTGACCGAAGTCGTACGCATTCTTGGTGACGCAGGCATTCAGATCGACGACATCGGACTGCGACGCCCGACCCTCGATGATGTGTTCCTGAAGTTGACCGGCCATGGCGCTGTCGAAAACGGCTCTGGCGATGAAGCCGGGGAAGGGGTGTCGTCATGAGCGCCGGAACATTTGCCGCCGGCTCGGGTGGGCTGAGGCAAGCGATCACGGATGGCTGGCTGGTGGCATGGCGGAACCTGAAGCGGGTGCCGCGCATCCCCGAGATGGCCATTTTCATGATCATGCAGTCGATCATGTTCGTGCTGCTCTTCGCGTTCGTGTTTGGCGGAGCGATCCCGCTGCCGGGCGGTGGATCCTACCGGGAGTTCCTGCTGCCGGGCATCTACGCTCAAACGATCGTGTTCGCATCGTCCATCACCGCCGTGGGGATGGTTGACGATGTCAGCAAGGGAATCATCGATCGCTTCCGTTCGCTGCCGATGGCTCGATCAGCGGTGCTGAGCGGGCGTGCGATGTTCGACCTGGTCTACCAGCTCGGCATCCTGGTTGTGCTGATGGTCTCCGGCTACGCCGTCGACTGGCGTTGGCACGAAGGATTCTGGAACCTGCTGGCGGGAATCGGCATCCTGCTCCTGTTCGTGTTCGCGATGAGCTGGGTGGGCATCTACATCGGGCTTTCGTTGCGAACGGTGGAATCGGCCCAACAGGTCGGCTTCATGGTCATCTTCCCGCTTACGTTCGTGTCGAACGCATTCGTGCCGATGTCGACCCTGCCGTCCTGGCTGCGCCCGGTTGCGGAGTGGAACCCGGTCAGTACGCTGACCTCGTCGATTCGCGAACTCTGGGGGAACCCGAATCCGTACGCGACCGACAATTTCCCGTCTGAGCATCCGATCGTGATGACCTTGATTTGGGTCGTGATCATCATTGCGGTGTTCGCGCCGCTCGGTGTCCGGAAATACCGCAACATTTCCCGCTAGCATGCTCGACCGCATTCAAAGCCTGGAGTCGAATCGGCTCCGGGCTTTGTCTATTTGGGAAGCCGGATATCGGGTGCGATCGGCCCGGCACTGTGCGACACTGCGGTATCGACCGACGTGACGATCGCATTCGGTGACTGCCCGCGGAGTGGTGACGGAGCCGAGCGATCTGAATTCAGAATGCGAGGGATTCGATGGCGAGCAGCAGCACCGGGACGGCGTTCGATACACGTCACAAAAGCCGGCATCTCGTCGATGGTCCGGAACGGGCCGGCGCGCGCGCGATGCTCAAGGGAATCGGACTTTCCGACGACGATCTGAAGAAACCGGTTATCGGCATCGCGAACACGTGGATCGAAACGATGCCGTGTAACTTCGGTTTGCGCACGCTGGCTCACGCCGTCAAAGAGGGAATCAAAGCGGCCGGCGGAGTGCCGATGGAGCTGAACACCGTCGCGATTTCCGATGGCATCACCATGGGCACCGAGGGGATGAAGACGTCGCTCGTTTCCCGTGAGGTCATCGCCGATTCGGTGGAACTCGTGGCGAGTGGGCACATGTTCGACGCGGTGATCGGACTCGGAGCGTGCGACAAAACGCTGCCGGGCCTGTCGCTTGCATTGGCGCGGCTCGATATCCCGGGATTCCTGATCTACGGCGGAACCATTCTGCCGGGTGAAGTCAACGGCAAGGAAGCGACGATCCGCTCGGTGTACGAAGCGATCGGCGGGTTCATGGCGGGCCGCGTTACCGAGGAAGAGCTGGCGCTGATCGAGAATCACGCCTGCCCAACGCACGGCGCGTGCGGTGGCCAATACACGGCCAACACGATGGCGATGGCGATGGAGTTCATCGGCCTGTCGCCGCTCGGTACCGCATCGGCCCCGGCCGTCTCGGAAGAGCAACGCGACGCCGGCGATGGCAACACGGCCAGCGTCGTCAATCCGC
>JAWKPF010000095.1 GCA_041390825.1 Thermomicrobiales bacterium | reverse complement strand
TGAGCTTTTGGCCGAGCTTGATCACCTGCGCCACGATTGTCGCGCGGCGACGGCTGGCATTGAAGTCGCTGGCGAGCCAGGCCGGCGTGGCGTCGCCCTCCCGGATCATCTGGTCCCATCGTCCGGAGGAAATGCGGGCCTGCAAACGAGGATCGATTCCGAGCGAGCGCAGGAACGTAATACGCTCCGTCAAACCGACCAGATTGCCCGCTCCGGGGGCGTCGGGAGCCGAGCGCAGCCAATGAAAGCGCGTCTGTCCGATCGCCGGATCAACGTCCAACAGGGCATCGAGGGTTTCAAGCTTTTCCGGATCGAGATCCGAGATCAGCGCGTGCTCTGCGCGGCGGCGGGCGACAGCGCGCGCTGCCAACCCCATGCGTTCGATCATGTTCACCGCCGGCAGGAGAACCCGGCGCTCCCGGAACGTGGCAATGATTGCCTTTGCGATCACCGCCCCCTTATCTGTTGTTGAGGCTGCGTCGATGGCTGCCATCAGCGCCGCACGACGGTCATCGGCTGTCGGGCTTCTCATTTCCAGATAGCCGAGCAGGTGTGCGATGTGATCGCGGCGAGTTTCCTCACGGCGGGCGTAGAGATCAAATAGTCTGGGATCAGCGTCGATCTGTTCGGCGACATAATTGAGCATCGCGCCCGGAGGAGTCTCGTTCGGCATGAGCGGCCGGCCAGGATGGCGCATCAGACAGAGCTGCACCGCAAAACCGATTTGGTTGTGCTTGCGCCTGCGAAGCTCGATTTCCAGCCGATCGGCCGGCGACAGCGAATAATGGCGGATCAGGCTGTCTTCGTCGGCTGGAATGTCGAAAAGCTCCTGACGATCCTGAACTTTTAGAAGCGTCCGTTTGGCCATCTTTTACTCCTGCAACTCTGTACCGCTGGCCCAAGCCTCTGTTCGGAAACGGACGATTGCGTACAGGGGCAAAATGACCTGTCCACAAACTATCTTGACAGGCTTTTGAACAGGAAGGATATTTCGGACAGCCTATTCGGACGAAATTGACCCCATGCCACGTACCTTCGCCTATGTCCGCGTCTCCACGATCGGGCAGACCACCGAAAACCAGCTTCAGGAAATCGAAGCAGCCGGCTTTCACGTCGAACCGCGCCGCATCGTCACCGAGACGGTTTCCGGCAGCACCGCCATTGCGCAGCGCCGTGGCTTTTCCCGGCTCATGGATAAGCTGGAGTCCGGGGACATTCTCATCGTGACCAAGCTCGACCGGCTCGGCCGTGATGCGATCGACGTCAGCACCACCGTCAGGACGCTGGCCGAAATGGGTGTGAAGGTCTATTGCCTCGCACTCGGCGGTGCCGATCTCGCCAGTTCGGCCGGTACGATGACCATGAACGTGCTCAATGCCGTCGCACAGTTCGAACGGGATTTGCTGATCGAGCGGACACAATCCGGTCTCAAGCGCGCCAAATCGGAAGGAAAGGCCCTCGGCCGCCCTTCGAGGCTCAGTGAAAAGCAGAAGCAGGATGTGCGCGGTGATCTCGCGAAGGGGATGAGCGTTTCAGCGATCGCCAGGAAATTTGCCACCAGCCGACAGACCATTATGCGGGTTCGCGACGAAGGTTCACGATCCGTTCGACCTTAGCGTACGATTTTGCACTGCTCTTGTTCCGACCCCGCAAGGTGCATTTCACCGGCGTCGAGGTCGATCCCGTCGTCCCCGAACAGCGCACCGGCGAGAAGATGCCGAGCCACCGGGTCTTCGTCGGCCGCGCCGAGATCGGCGCCGCCTGGTCGGAACGCTCGGCTGAGGATCGGGCCTACCTCTCGATCAAGCTGGACGACCCGAGCTTCACGCAGCCGATCTACGCCCGGCTCTTCGAGGACGAAGGCGCAGATCTGGCTGACACGTCGCCCTGTGGGCGTCCTCTCGATGAAGATCACCATGTCGACCGCCTCGCCGATCACTTCGGGCATCGGCGTTGTGCTCACTTCCGCGACGAGCTGCTCAAGGCGCGTCAGCGCCGCGTAGGCGCTGTTGGCATGAATTGTGGCGATGCCGCCGGGGTGGCCGGTGTTCCAGGCCTTAAGCAGCGTGAGTGCTGCTCCATCCCTCACCTCGCCAACGATGATGCGGTCTGGCCGAAGACGCATGGTCGACTTGAGCAGCCGGCCCATGTCGATCGTGTCGGAGGTATGCAGATAGACGGCATTGTCAGCCGAATACTGGATTTCTGCGGTGTCTTCGAGAATGACCAGACGATGTTCGGGAGAGATGTCGACGATCTCGCCGATGATTGCGTTGGTCAGGGTTGTCTTGCCAGAGCCAGTGCCGCCGGCGACAACGATGTTGAGGCGGTTTGCAACCGCGTTGCGGATGATCCTGGCCTGCGTCTCGTTCAGAATGTCGTTCGAGATATAGCTGTCGAGTGCAAACAGTCTGGTCGCCCGCTTGCGGATGCAGAACACCGGGGAAGGCACGACCGGCGTCAGCAGGCCCTCGAAGCGATGTCCGCCAATCGGCAATGCCTCGTCGCTCCGCATCCACAGGCAGGGCCATGAGAGCGGTTCTGCTTGCCCTATTGGCTGGCCTTGCGCTCCCGGCTCCGGCCAGCGCCGAATGGAGTTGTGCTGACGCGATTTATGCATCCGAACTTTGCCCGTGGTTCGGTGAGGCTGCCGATGGTTATGCGGCGCCACAGGTGGCGATGCGATGGTCGAGCGACGGCTATCTTCCCGGCAGCGCCGTCGGACGCTGGAACGACGGCATTTATGTCATCGTCAGCCTTCCCTTCACCGGGCCGTCGGACGCCGCCGCGCTATTGCTCGACATCGGATATGAACCGCATTGGCAGCCGGATGAGGCGCGCACGCTCATGCCGGTGGCGGTGGTCGTGCGGCTGGGAGACGAAGAATGGCGTTCCGACACACCGGAGCGTCTGCCGCCCACAGCGACCAAAGTGTCTTGGCACTATCTCGAGCCTTGGCTCTATGTCGAGGAAGACCTCTACCGCTTCACGTTCGGCCCCGATCTTGTCGCCACCATGTTGGCCACGAGCGCCGCCACGCCCCGGAATTATGGAAACCTCTACGACGATGCCGCCCGAGGTGTGCTGCGCTTCGAAATACTCTTCCGCGACGCCGATGGTGGCATGGTTTTATCGGACGACATCATCGAGATCGACAGCGGCATATGCGAGGAGCGTTGTCAGCCGCGCCTGTCTCTTGCCGGCTTTGCCGAGGCATACGAGGAGAACGTGGCGGATGCCAGTAGATGACCATGTGCCGGAAATCGGGCCGTCACCCGCTGTTCCGCCGTCCTGGTTCGACCGCCTGACAGGCGGAGAGATGCCGCCCAGCGTCGCCGCCGCCGCTGCACTCGACGATTTCGCGGTTGATTTGTCCCTGGCGCCGCGCTGGATGCTGGAAACCGGCTCCGGCGGCAGGCTTGCGCTGAACGTCCGCTCCCATCGTCCGGGGGAACATCTCGATGTCCTGGTGGAATACGCCGGGGACCGTGTGCGGGTCTGTGGCGACTTCACCAAACGAGTCTAATTTGCTGTCGGTCCAGTTCTGTCAGCCGTTGAAAGCCGACACGACAGGTAGACCGAAGAGCCGGGCCCAAGCAACTACTGCTGCATGTTGGATGGAAACAATGTTTGTATCCCCAGTCCACCAGCCGTTCCCGGTTGCAACGATGAGATCGGGAGATATCAGCATCGACTGCAGAACAGGCCACATGATCAACTGCTCGTAGCAGATCAACGGTGCGATCGACTTCCCGGAGAAACTGCCAGTTGGATTGTCAAAAAAGTGCGCGACAGCACCACCGGAGGTCCAGGGCCGCCACATTGAAATCGGCACCGGCATGCGCTCACGATAGACGATCTCGCTTCCTCTAGAGGTGAGGGTAACCATCACATTGTCATAACCGTCATCACCGACGACGATCGCGCCGCCGAGGACTGCTACATCGAGTTCGTTCAGGCCGCGCATCCAAAGTCGTTCCGCGCTCGCCGTCCAGATGCCGAGGGCGCTTTCAGGCAAGATGATATGAGTTGCACCGGCCTCAGCCGCTCGACGCACCAAGGCAATCGTTGCGACATGCTGATTGTAATCCGCGAACTCGCCCGCCGCATACTCAAAGTCCGTGTTAATCCCAATCCAACCGCCTGGAACGCTGACTAGCGCCCAGTTCATCACCGACAGCGCCCATGATCCGGCGAGCACTATTGTCGTAACCGTCCACGCCTGCGTCGTCATGGCCAACAGACAAATGAGGACCGCAATAAGCCCAACCCATCCCCATCCTGGAAATAGCACGCCGGCCGCGGTGATCGGGCTGGCCCACCCGACGATCCCGAATGGCGGCACGCTCATCATTATCGCCGCGACCGCGTAACGAACGGCTTTGGGCCATCCGGACCGAGGTGACCACAGTACGGTGTGAACCAAGACGAATGAAAGAGACGCCGCGACCCAAAGCACGAGACCTAGCCACATATCTGTCGCGTAGAAGATTGAAACGCCAACAGGCAAACCACGCGAAGCCGCCATGAAATACGCCATCGAAACCAGACCGGCGACGAGGCGCGACGGCGAGAAAGCCCAAAGCGCAGGAAACAGACACGCGACCGGAAGCAAAAGCACCTCGCCGCTCCATCCAATGGTGCCGACCGCCGCGGCCGCGGCGATGAACATCGCCATGGTGAAGACGCTACGGCTTGAAGGTGAAAACCGGTTCGGCCAGGCCGAGAACACCTTGCGCCGGGATCGGCCCGAAATATCGCGAGTCATAGGACCCCTCATAATCTGAATGAAGAAACAGCATGCCCGTCGGCACCACGCCCCCAGCGAACGGCCGTAGCGATCGCCCTGCTCCGTCGATCGGCTGCAGGTCCGAACTCGGAAGTGGATGCCCGTCTATCGTCACCGATGAGGCGATTTCGATCTCTTGCCCTGGCAGAGCGACGACGGTTTTGATCAGCGGACTGCGCCAACCGGGACAAAGACCTGGGCGGATGTAGCCGCGCTCGGAAGCCAGATTGAAGGTCGCCGTCTGAGGCGGGCAGATGAAGACCAGATCCCCGACACGAACATCACGGTGGAGCGCATGGATGCGCCAGAGACCGAGCGGATAGCTGGGCGATAAATTCACGCGAAGTTCGACGCCATATCCCGCGGCGCATAGCGCGATCGGAAAAGAGGCGAGAGCTGCAACGATTGCGATACGTCGGCGCCGGTTCACTGGTTGAGACCCTGGCTCTGCCGCTGGGATTGGCGAAGGGCCTCGCTCTGTTTCAGTGCCTGTTGCGTTCGCTCGTGCGCGGCGACCTGCTGCCCGGCCCGCATTACCGGCCATGCTGCGGCGACTTTCTGGCGCCCGCCTTGCTGCATCCCCTCCGTGGTCTTTTCGAAGGCAGGACCAGACGCATCTTTGGCGGCATTGCCTAGGAAGGTTCGCTCGCCGAACCGCTCCGAAACCGCCTTGTTGAAGGTGTCGAGCTCAGCCTTCACCATGCGGTCGGCCAGCGCAAATCCGAGCGCGGCAGGAAGGTCGTTCCTGTCGATGGCGTCCCGTACCTTTTCCATTGCGCGCGCCGCCGCCGGCGACAGAGACGGGATATCGATCGAGGTGCGTTTGCGATGTCGTTCCTCTTCCAACCTGTACTTGGCCGTCACCCTCCTCCTCATATCGAGATAGCGTTCGAGGTCCTTGCGCAGTGCTGGCACATTGGCTTCCGCCACACGACGGTCTTCGCGATCCGCGCGACTCGCCAGGAGCCCTTCTCGACCCTTGAGCGCACCGAAGCTCGCCGCATTTCGTTCGATCTCGCCGAGGCGCTGCCAAGCAACATTTGGGTCTTCGACAACGGCCTCCATGCGCATGGCCTTGAAGGCGCCTTCCGGATCCGCATAGACGAGACGAATGCGGTCGGAAAAGTTGTCCCATTGCTTCTGTAATGCCGGATCGGATTGCAGCTTTTCGTCGGCAGCGTCGTTGACCGACATGGTGAAACTGGAAATGCCCTTGACCATCGGCTCGGCCTTTCTGGGTGTTTGAGGAGATTGTTGAAGCGGGCGATCGGCAAGCCCGAGCCGCGCGCCGGCGGCCCGAAGCCGTGCACCAAGATCGACCAGTTTCTGTTTCTGCCGGATCGTCCACTGCACGCGGTCACGCATCAGCGTCCGCGCGACACGCACGAGATGCAGACCGCGGTTGTTGGCGAAGCGTAGCGCCTGGGCGTAGACCCGCCCGCTCGCATAATCGAGCGTGACTTCCTTGGCGTTCTTACGGGACAGAAGCTTCTCGAGTCCGCCGGCGAGATGGAAAGACCGGCTGCCATAATAGAGCGCCGCGTCTTCACGATGCCGCGTCATCGCGACATAGGTCAGATGCCGGTCGAGCGAGAGCGATGCGAGGACCTTCACCCGATCAACGGTCGCGCCCTGGGATTTATGGATTGTGGTGGCGTAGCCATGATCGAGGTTGCGGTAGAAGCGCTGATCCACGGTAACCTGTTGTGCGGCCTCCCCTTCGCCGATGCTCGCAACGAGCCGACCCGAACCGGCTTCCATGACCTTGCCGATCATCCCGTTCTTGACGCCGAGTGAGCCCTCGTTCTTCAGAAAGACGATCTGGTCGCCGGCGGCGAAGTGCCTGGTGCCGTCTTCCGTCTTGAACTCACATCCCTCATCCACCAGGCCGCGTTCGACCAGCTTCGATCGGGCCATCTCATTGAGCTGGCGAACATCGCGGCGCAGATGCGCGAGGATCAATGTCGACTTGTCCGGATCGTATTCGCGGTTCCAATCTTCGATCAGGGTTTCAATGGCATCGGCCTTCAATGCCTTGCCGATGACTTTGTTCTTCGCCTTGTAGGCAGACAGCGCCGCGCCAACGCGCCCGCGGGCCAGGTCGAGCGAGGCGGCACGCATCCAGTCTTCTTTCTGGCGATAGATGGTTTCGAGCTCGGCATAGCCGGTGCGCTCGACGATCGCACGGAAGGCTGCGCCCGCCTCGATGGGCTGCAACTGCTCGGCATCACCGACCAGGATGAGCTTGGCGCCTGATTTCGTGACGGCCTCGATGAATGTGGCCATCTGCTTCGAGGCGACCATGCCCGCCTCATCAAGAACGAACACCGTCTTGTCGTCAAGACGTCGCCTGCCCTGTTGCCAGCTCAATTCCCAGGACGCGAGCGTGTGTGAGGCGATGCCCGCCTCCTTCTCCAGTCCCTCGGCCGCCTTTCCCGAAAGTGCTCCACCGACCACTTTGTAACCGGCCAGTTCCCAGGCCTCGCGAGCGGCTTTCATCATCGTGGTCTTGCCCGCCCCTGCCCGGCCCACCACGGTGGCGATCCTCACAGCACCCGCAACATGCTCGATGGCGATCCGCTGCTCCAGGGACAGCCGGTCGTGACGACCAAACACGGTTTCCAGCACGCGGGATTTGACAGCGAAGCCGCTCTTTCCCGAAAGCCAGGACGCACGGCTGACCATTTCGGCTTCGAGCTTGATCATCGCGCGTGTCGTCAGCCGGGCCGGAACACGCGCCCCTGTAGCGAAATCGACAGTCTCATCGGCGAGCTTCAGGCAATCCGGGCTTTCCATGATCCGCGTAAGCAGTTGCTGGAAGCGCTGAGGATCGTCGATGTAGCGATGCAGCACCTTGGCGATGTCGCGCAGATCGAAAACGCTCTTCTCCGAGGTGAGAATGTCGAGCACAAGCTCGGGGCGGGCCTCGATCCGCTGTGCGTTGTTTCGTCTTTGCGCCTCATGCAGAGCCAGACGCTCGAGATCGGCTGCCTTCCCATCCTTGCCGGCCTTGCGCTGCAGTGCCTTTGCCGCTACCCCGATATGGGTGGTGGGAACGACATCGATTCCACGCTCGGCGTAGGACCGGCCATCGACCCGGATTTCCAACCCGGCCATTGCGAGATGATGGTTTTGCAGATCAAGCCATCTTTGCCGTTGCTCGAGGAACTCGGCTTTTTCACCGGACCAGAGCCGGTATTGGATCTTCCCGGTCTTTGTTCGCAGAGGCTGACCGTCCGGTCCGATCACCGTGACTTTCTTTGGACCGAACCCGTCCTGGGTGAGCGGCCGCAACGTGGTCATCAGGTGGATGTGCGGATTGCCCGGATCATCATGGAAGACCCAGTCGGCGACCTGCCCGCGTGCCAGCACCTGTTCGAGCACGAACTGCCTGACGAGCGCGATGTTCTGCTCGCGGGAGAGCTCCACCGGCAAAGCGATGATGAACTCCTTGGCGAGCTGCGCGTCACTGCGTCTCTCGAAGGCCTCGACCCTGTTCCAGAAGGCTTCGGCGGCTCCCGCCACCGACCGGTCCGCAATCAGTATGCGCGCCCATTCCGGTGCATCGAGCGGGAGCAGGAACT
Organism: Thermomicrobiales bacterium; assembly: GCA_041390825.1. Lineage (NCBI taxonomy): Bacteria > Pseudomonadati > Thermomicrobiota > Thermomicrobia > Thermomicrobiales > Thermomicrobiales bacterium. Next base: position 46,254 of record JAWKPF010000095.1, on the reverse strand, counting down.
CTTCATGGGCAAGATTCTTCTTGTTGGAATAATCGACCGTGCGTGCTTCCGCCTCGTGCTCCATTTTCGCGCAATGACGGTAGGCGGCCGAAAGAACCGCACTGCGGCCATCACCGCGTGAAATGAGCTGGGGCGTGAAATGCGTGATCGCCACGGGCCATCAAGCTCCTGAGAACAAGTCCAACCTTGTTCCGGGAGGAAGGCCCCTGCCCTCGGCAAGGGCCGCCCGCAGCACGTCGTCCAAGCGACGTATTACTGCGCCCTTGGACGCATTCCTTCGGAACGCTGGGATCATCTCTCAAAGCGTCGGCTTCGCCGACACGGCATTTCTGCCGGGGTGCGCTCAGCGCGCACTCCGGCGATCCTGCTCACGCCTTTCGGCATTCGCACTCAAAGGGAGCAGACGGAATGAAGAAGCCCGCATCGAAAATCCGAGCCGATATCGCCAGGCTACAGGAGCAGCTCAAAGTCGCGGAAACGCGCGAAGCCGAACGGATCGGACGGCTGGCGCTGAAAGCAGGCCTCGGTGAAATCGAGATCGACGATGCAAAGCTCGTCGCGGCCTTCGAGGAGATCGCCAAGCGATTTCGCGGGGGCGGGACCCAGCAAAGAAAGACCACGTCCGCGCCGGACACGACTGGCGCGGCTTCGGGGCAGAGTAGCGAGGCTTGAGCGCATGCGACAGGCAAGCCAGACAGAAGCCCGCAGGAAGGACACCCGCGAGAAAATCCAGCTTGGCGGCCTGATCGCCAAGGCGGGTCTTCGCTATGAAAAGCGCGCGCTCCTGCTCGGACTGCTGATCGACGGCGCGAGCCGGATCAGGTCCGATGACGAAGAACGCAAGCGCCTGATGGCGATCGGCGAAAAGGCGTTTTCCGATGACAGTGAGTAAGCTCCTTGTGCTGATCGCCGCACCGGTTCTGATGGTCGGCACCTGCATCGGCGTCACCGGCATCGAAACCTGGTTGGCCGGGTTCGGAACCAGCTTGCAGGCGCAGCAGACACTCGGCCGGATCGGGCTTGCCCTGCCCTATGTCATTACCGCCGCAATTGGGGTGATCTTCTTGTTCGCGGCGCGCGGCGCCGTTGCGATCCGCGCCGCCGGGCTCGGGGTTCTGACCGGCGCGGTCGGTGTGATCGCGATCGCGGCGATCCGTGAGTTCGGCAGGTTGAATGCTTTTGCCGATTCCATTCCCGAGGGGCACAACATCATCGAATATGTCGATCCCTCTACAGGCATTGGTGCAGCAATCGCCATGATCGCCGGCGTTTTCGCCCTGCGGGTTGCATTGCGCGGCGATGCCGCCTTCGCGACCATGAAGCCGCGCCGGGTAAGCGGCAAGCGGGCGATCCACGGCTCGGCCGACTGGATGGCGATGCCCGAGGCCAAACGCATGTTCGGCGAAGCGGGCGGAATCGTTGTCGGCGAGGGCTATCGCGTCGACAAGGACAGCGTTGCGAGCCGGACGTTTCGCGCTGATGTGAAAGATAGCTGGGGCTCGGGGGGCAAGTCGCCGCTCCTGTGTTTCGATGCGTCTTTCGGATCGACCCATGGCCTCGTCTTCGCAGGATCGGGCGGGTTCAAGACCACCTCGGTGACGATCCCCACGGCGCTCAAATGGGGCAGCGGCCTCGTCGCGCTCGACCCGTCCAACGAGGTCGCGCCGATGGTCATCGATCAGCGGCGGCGGGCCGGGCGCGAGGTCTTCGTGCTCAGCCCGAAGGACTCGTCGGTCGGCTTCAACGTGCTCGACTGGATCGGCCGCTTTGGCGGCACGAAGGAAGAGGATGTCGTTGCCGTCGCGAGCTGGGTCGTCACCGATGTCGGCAAACAGATCTCCATGCGTGATGACTTCTTCCGGGCCTCGGCCCTGCAGCTCATCACCGCGCTGATCGCCGATGTCTGCCTCTCGGGGCACACGGAGAAGGAAAAGCAGACGCTCCGCCAGGTGCGCATGAACCTCTCCGAGCCTGAACCCAAACTGCGCGAACGGTTGCAGACGATCCACGACAAATCCGAGTCCGAATTCGTGCGCGAGAACGTGGCGGCCTTCGTCAACATGACCCCGGAAACATTCTCCGGTGTCTACGCCAATGCGATCAAGGAAACGCATTGGCTAAGCTACCCGAACTATGCGGCCCTCGTTTCGGGGTCGAGCTTCTCCACCGAGGACATCGCAGGCGGCAACACTGACATCTTCGTCAACCTGGACCTTAAGACGCTCGAGGCGCATCCCGGCCTCGCGCGCACGATCATCGGCGCCTTGCTCAACGCGATTTACAATCGGAATGGAGAGACGAAGGGCCGGACGTTGTTCCTTCTCGATGAGGTCGCACGGCTGGGTTACCTGCGCATCCTGGAGACCGCGCGGGACGCCGGTCGCAAATACGGGATCAGCCTGCTTCTCCTCTTCCAGTCGATCGGTCAGATGCGCGAAACCTATGGCGGGCGGGATGCGACATCGAAATGGTTCGAGAGCGCGTCCTGGATGTCGTTCGCGGCGATCAACGATCCGGAAACCGCGGACTACATCTCGCGGCGTTGCGGCAACACGACCGTGGAGGTCGACCAGCTCAGCCGCACATCACAAATGTCTGGCTCGTCGCGAACACGCTCAAAGCAGTTGGCCGCTCGGCCGCTGATTTTGCCTGAGGAAGTGCTGCAGATGCGCGGCGACGAGCAGATCGTTTTCACGGCGGGCAACCGGCCGCTCCGGTGCGGGCGCGCGATCTGGTTCCGGCGGGAGGACATGAACTCGGTCGTTGCGACGAACCGGTTTCATCGGGAAGACCGAAGATGAATGGCGTGAATCGATGACGGGCTATCGATTCACAGAACTGATTGGACATGGGAATCCGTGTCGGCCAGACTCTTCCCATGTCTTCACGCGAAGCCGAGCCAGTCCACCTACGCCGCATCGACCTGGCACAGAACATGCGGCGATTCTACTGCCTCTCCGTTCAGCCGACGCTGTTCGGCGGTGCATCTCTCATTCGCGATAGGGGCAGGATCGGAACGCGCGGCCAGACGATGATGGAGACATTCGATACGGCCGACGATGCCGATCTCGCATTTGACTGTCTGGAGCGAAGCAAGAGGCGCCGCGGTTATCGCGATGCCTTTCTGGTGGAGCAGCACCAATAGGTGCGATCGATGAGCGCTGACACGCGAAAGGCCCCGCCTTGCGGCGAGGCCCTTGTCTTCTGGGGAGATCAGTCGCGCTTGCTGTTCGGGCGCGACCAGATCAGCTGCATGCCGTCTTGACCTTCCACCTCGACCAGGGTGGCGTAGATCGGAGCCGCGAAGCTCGGGTCGTCCAGCTTGACCGATAGGTAGTCGCGTTCGGTCTCCTTGGCCTGCTTCTGCCACCCGGCGCCCAGTTCGACGTTGCCGGAGAAGATGCGGAACTGCGGGCCATTGTCGGAGGGGTTCTCGACGCGCTCGAAGCGGGCCTTGATGTTGAGTGCGAGAGTGTTGATCTGACCGGTGAAACCGTTCTTGGTGGTGGTGAAAGTGCCGATGTTTGCCATTGTCCTATTCCTTTTCAATGTTTCGGGCCGCGTCCATCGCGGCCTCGATGGCTGTCGAAGAGACCGGAAACGATCGGCGCGCATCCCGAAGGGACCGCAATGAAATGGAGGACGGCGGTCCGGGGCTTTCTTGTTTCGCGAGGAATGGCGGCGCAGCCGCCAGGGGAAGAAAGTTCCGGCCCGCCGTTGCGACAAGCCGGGCGAGGCGAAGCCGTTTGCCGGTCAGACATGCCAAATCGAGACCGCGTTGGGCGAGCTCCGTGAGAGACGACGGAAAAAGGAATAGGCCACGACATGGCGAACATGCTCACCGCCACCCGTCACGGACGCACAATCGGCAGATCGACCTCGGCAGAGTGCAAGGCAGCCCATTTGCCGGATCGGGAACTCCGCACCATTGGCCAGCCATCTGCCAATCTCCGGTGACCGAACGCGCGACCGGAAAAAAGACAACAGGCATCCGTCCGAAAGTGGCGTCCCTCTGCAAGGTGCGCGGATGTTGCGGGGGTTCTCCTCCTGCACGGCATGGTGAGTTTAGGCGAGCGCTGCAGGTGCTCCGTCGTCCCGGACCATCGCACCGAACTCTGATGACGAAAACCCGCCGCCAAAGCGGTCTGACATTAAACGCCGCATATTCCCTCGCACTCGTTCGGCCAGAGATCGAGCTGGCCGTGATCGGCCAGCGTCGAGAGATCGGCCTCCTCGAGAGGAACACCGGACCGGTGCAAGTAGACCTCGCCGCGAATGCCCCGGATGCCGGTTCGGATCGCGCGGTCGACATCAATCGCATCGCGCCAGGCCTCCTCGTCATGATCGCGCATGGCCCGCCATCGGGGATTGTCATGGAATGGACAACCGATGCAGGCCGATTTCGGCGGGTCGGGATAGCCGCACTCGCGCAGCCAGGCGAGGCAATCGCGGCGCGTCATACGCTCTTCGATCAGCGGCCACCGGTTGCGCTGCCAGGCCTCCCGGCTCGGTTTCATGCGGATCACCTCGTCAAAGGAAATTCCGATCCATTGCTCGACAACCGCGAAGGTTGGCGAGCGTTTCCGGGTGAGCTGGACCAGTTCGCGGACCTTGCGGCGGATCGGCTCGATCTTGTAATCGCCGGTGCATTGGCGACGGATCATGCCGACGGAGACATTGCCGCGACGATCGACCGACCGCGCGAAGGCCGGGATCGATGCCCATCTTTCGCCGCGACCGGCGGCAAGCAGATTGTCCCGTATGTTGGCCGGCCCGACGATGAAGACCGGAAACGGCAACACGTTCGGCGACATGAGCCAGTCGAGATGCTCGTAGACGGCTCTCGGCTCCCAGCCGGTATCGGCGAAGATCGCGCAATCGGGCATGGGCCCAACCGCGCCATGCGCCGCCATCAGGGCGAGCGTCGTCGACTGGACGCCGGCTCCGAGCGACAGCGCGCGCAGTCGGATGGCGGAGGGCTGGCCCTCCGCATTCGTATTCGGGAGGGGAAACATCAGGCCGCCTCCCGCTCTTCGATTGCTGCGGCCGGTTGGAGCCCATGGAGGTAGGCGACCGCCCGCTGTGCATGCGCTGCTGCCTGGAAGATCGCGCGTTTGTCGTCCTTGAGTACGTGCAACCACGATTGAAGGTAGCTTGCGTGATCGGGTCGGGGCTCGAGTTCCGGCACGATTCCAATATCCGCGCACAGGAAGCAGCTCCCGAGCTCGGCAATGAGTTCTTCGCGGGCGCGTTCGGTGCGATCCTTGTGATAGCGCGACAGATCGCGCCCGACGCGGTGGGCTGGCGCCGTCCAGTGGGTGGCCTCATGGCTGAGAACGGCGACGTAGGATTCCGCATCCCGGAAGCTCTCGAATGGCGGCATCTGGATGTGGTCGCTGGCGGAAGCAAAGAAGGCTTTGGTCCCGCCATGGCGGATCACTGCACCGGTGTTTTCGAAGAATCGGTCGGCATGCTCGATCCGCGACACCGGATCGATGATCCTGTCCGGGCGATGGTAATAGTGCTCGGGAAGGCCGTCGATCTGATCGCAATTGAAGACGGTATAGGTCTTGAGAAACGGGATATCGCGCTCGATCTCGTCGCCACGGGAATCCGTTTCGGTCTTGGTGAAGCGGCTGGCATAGACGACGGTCGCGCCGGTTTCGCCCTTGCGGACCTGCGCTCCGATCTGGCTGGCCTGACGATACGTCATCCAGAGTGGCGCTTCAAAGCCGCGGGCGAGACTTTCCGACCAGAGAAGGAGGACGTTGATTCCTGTGTATGGCTCGCCGGAATGCCGGAGGGGCCGCGTGATCCGGCCCTCCAGCCCGCTTACGCTCCATGGCTTCATCCAGGGGCGGACACCGTTTTCCAGATCGGCGACGATCGTCTCGGTGATCCGCGCATAGATATCGATACGCGGGCTCTTCTCTTTCCTTTTCATTTTCAGACCTTCTGATTTTCAGGACCGCGCCGATCGCGGTCCGTCACGAGGTCCGCCAATGGCGGGGCTTAAGGCCGTAGCGGCACCCGAGCCGGGGCCCCGGTGCGCGTAGCGTGGCCGGGTGGCGAAGGGCCGGAACGAAGAGGAGGACGGCGAAGCCGTTGCCGGTGCTGCCGGCGCCGCCCGGACCTTACCCGGGACGGACCACGGTTGGCGCTGCCGAGCAGCCAAGGGCGCCGCCTCGCGCCGCCCTTGAGGAGTGGGAGGATTGGTGGTTAGTGGACCGATTGACCGCCCGTGTAGGGGTCGTATTCGAAGAGGATGACGATCTCGGCATCTTCGACTTCGTCGGCGGGGAGAACGCCGTATTCGTCGTCGGACCTGAAGAGGACGATCGGGGTCATGAGGGTGCGGGCGAGGTTCCAGGCGTGTTTCTGGGCGAGGGAAAGATCGTGCTGCATCTGAGGGCTCCATCGTTGGAGCGGGCCAATCCCGCTCTTGATGGCTCCGTCAGTGTGCGGCTTAGCGGACGCGATCACCGCGCAGGCCAAAGCCAAGCGGCCGCCGCTTGCGAGCGGACCCTTTATGGGTTGATCGTGGAAGTCCGCGCCGCACCAGGAATGCCATCCCTCAAAGAGCGGGATTGGACTGCGTCCGAGATAGAGGACCGGCCATGTACGATATGATTTTCACGAAGAGGCCGTGAACCGATCTGCACTCGCACCGGCAGTGACGTCTTTGCGTCTGGCTGAGCGAACCGGTAGGCGGCGGGCCAGTCAGGCCTGGAAAGGCGTTCGGAGAAGTTGGAGACGCGTATCCGAGGTCGGCGCAATTCCTTCCATGGATATCGCAAACTCGTCCCAGATCCGGCCGATAAATTGCCTTGCATCGCAGTCTTCGAGGAGAACCGGCATCTCGGGATCAACCTGGGGACAGAGCAAAACGCCAAACTGGCCGTGCGGGAAGTGAATCGCGACGGCATGCCTCATTGTCGACAGCGACCGAAAGTAGCTGGTGCCAAACGCGCCAAATGCTGCCTCGCCGAGCGGAAGGGCAGTCCAAGTTTTTGCCGGAACGTGGATGACCTGGCTGCCGGTGTCGAGCTCACTCTTCAATTCGTAGAGAAAAACGCTGTCATTGTTGGCGTCGCAGATCCGATGATCGAGATACGCCTCTATGTGGAAGTGACGATCTCGGGCAAGTCCGGGTTTTCGATGACTGTCTTGAACGCTGAGCGCATTCTCTCTTGTGTCGTGCCGTCCGCCATCTGGTGAAACGCTGCTTGATACGCTTCAAACCCATGCTGGCTACCGATCCACGCATTAGGCGCATCGGCGTTGATCGCCCCATCCTTGATCGACACGATCACTGGCTTGCGGTCCTCGGACACGCAAAGAACGAACTCGCAGCCCTGGTCTGATTGCCGGTGGATGTCGAAAAGGGCAGCAACCAGTTTTGGGGTGTTCCACTCCGAAAGGTTCGTCGCAATGAAGTCCTTGAGGAACTTCGTTGCGAAGGCGGATTGCCCAGCAAAAGAGAGGCAAACATGAGGATGCAAGAATACCGTTTTCAGCAGTCCGGCGAGTGGCAAATTCTGGCGGAAGTGTCTTTCGGTCGACGCTCCAAACTCGTCGGTGACCTTCGAGTCTGACTGGATAAAGACGTCATCTCCTTCTTTTCGGCATACGACAAGTGTCACGATCAGTTCCTCGGTCCGACATAGCCTTTATACTTCGGAGTCGTGGAAAAATCTCATCATGGTGCCTTATTCTGCAAGGTCGGGTTGGAAGCGCTCGAGATGATTGTCGATAACTCGGGTCATAGCCACGCCACCGAGAACGTGGCACCTGTTGCCAGGATCGAGGCTTGGTAGCCGGGCGGAGCCGAAGCTCCGCCCGAGCGGCTCAGCCCAGAGCCGCCATCTGGAGTTCGGCCGCCCTGCGGTCGACGGTCTGGCCGGGATTTTCGACCTGGCGCTGGAAGGGCTTCCAGGTTTCGCCAACGATCTCTTCGTAAGCCGTTACAGTGCCCTCGGCCGCGCAGCGGAGCGCATGGGCCTGAATGCCCATATCGGCCGCGAACTCTCGCTTGCGTTGGGCATTGCTGTCGAAACCGACTGGTCCGCCGAGATCCTCGTCGCGGGTATCGTTGGCCGACTTCGCAGTCGCGTCCCGAGCTTCTGAGACCGCGCGGGAGTAGAATTGACCGGCACCGTGGGCGGAGCCGACATAGGAGCCGACGATGCGCTGCAAGTGGATCTGCATGGCCCGGTCACCGAGGCCTTCGTTCAGGGATTCGGCCGTGTCGACGATAATCTTGTGATGGAGATCGCGAATGCCGTCGCTGTCGATGACGGGAAGGCCGAAACTTTCGGAGATGAGGGAGGCCTGGGCGCTGTCGGGGCAGGCGAGCCGGACCATTTCAAGGGATGCGCCCTTGCGGAGCTGGACGATCTTGCCGGATTGACGGGAGGGACGAGCGTTGCTGGTCATGTGAGGTCCTTTCCTTCACGATTTGACCGAAGGCTCGAGCCGGCCCCTGCCGGCCCTCCCTTCGGGCGCGGGCAAAAGAAACCGGCGGAAAGACGGGGGCTTCAGGGTCCGCACGGACCGGGACGAGCGAACCTGTCCTGCGGGCCAGCAGGGCTTATCAAGCCCTCGCGCAGTCCCGCGGGGCCGGTTTGGCGAGGATGGTGCGTGCGGCCGCATCGCGGCGCGTCAGCGGCCTTGAAGGCTCCGGCCGCCGGTTTACGACCGCGACCAGAACCGAAGGGAGGCCGGAAGGGGTGGCATTCCACCGGCATTCAATGTGAAGGAAATGACCGTGGCCGGTTGGCATATGCTCCTGCCGTCATAATACGGCTTGCGCATCCGCTTTGGTGGTCGGCCCGTTGCTGATGGTCTTTGCCCTGACGGCGAGGATCGCCCACTCCTGTCGTGAGAGCTTTCGGTTGAGGGCATCGATTTCGCTGCGCCGCTCGAAGCTGAGCTCATCGACATAGGCTCGGAATGTGGCCTCATCGCCCCGGGTCCATCGCGATCCCCCGCGCGTCCGCGATCTTGCCTTCGTCCTGGCGGTCGTGGTCATGCGTTCCGCCCTGGCCGAAATCTGCCGTTCGATCCGTTCAAGGTGCGCCCTCGTCTGCCGGTGCGCCAATTCCATCCGACGCAGCAGTTTCGCTCGCTTGGCGGCCATCATGATGCGGCCCTTTTCGGCACGACTCGGGGCCATTGCGGGAATTGCGTGGTCCCGGGCCTGTAGTCGGACGGAATGGTAACCGGAGCCATGGACGCAGCCAGGTCTTCGCCGGCGACGGCCCAGTCGAGGATGCCGCCTGTAGCCGGCACACGTGCTGCGGGCTGGTCGAGTTGTGCCTCGAGAGCGGCAATGATTTCTGCACGCGGATTTGGGCCGTTCGTATCGACGACAAGGTGGATGGCAACGATGAAGGTGCTCATGAAGAGGGTCTCCCTTTTGGATGGACGAATTCGGGGGCGCGGATCGAGATGAGAACGGCGCGTTTCCATGCGTCGGCGCCGACTAGCCGAGCGCTGTGGCGCCTGTGATGGATGACGAGCCGGGGATGGGCGCCCTCGAGCCTGAAGCCGGCGCGCCAGCCAAAGGCTGAGGCGATGAGTTTCCAGGGAACCGGCATCACCGCCCCCATCCGACAAAGCTCGACGGACCTTCGTAGACTTCGTGCCGATCGGGATCGACGACGAAACCGAAACGACCGATCTCGTATTCGCCGGACGGAACGAGGAACCGGCGTTGCTCGGCCTCTCGGTCCCGGTGGCCGCCGAGGGTCGCGACAACCTCCACATGACGGTCGTGATGTTCGGACCTGATGGCGGAGATCACGATCCAGTCGCCGGCGTGCCGCGCATGAAAGGCACGCCGATCCTTTTCATGAGACTGGCCGGGCGCGAGCACGGTTACGAAGATCGCTTCCCAGGCATCGGGCCAGCTGTCTTTCACGGTCTGCTCGGCGCAACGCCGTTCGAAGCTCGTGAAGAGATGCGGAAAGCTTAGCGCGACGATCGCCCATTCCGCGTCTTCCTCATACCAGCCGCTGGGCCGGCGAAGTCGCCGGTCGACCTTCGCATTGCGGTCGGCGGCAAGATGAAAACCGCCATGGCCAGCGGTCGAATGGCAGACGACACCCTCGGCAAACACCGTCGCGCCCTGCGACGGTCCCCACGGCGTGTTTGCGTGGGAGCGGATTTCTTGCCGTCCGAGCGCATGCTTCTCACAGGCGTGCCCGGCCTGTTCGAGCACCTTGGCGCGGAACGCCTCTTGATCGGCGAGCACACCGCCATGCCCGTAGAAGTCCTTGCGGAGCAGCTCCTCGAGCGGGCGGCGTAATCGCCAGGCATGCCCAAGAAAGTACGTGTCGGCGCGACCGGGCAGCATGGCGAAAGCGGTGTCGCCGAACTGTGCGACCGGAAACCCTTCGACGCTGGTGGCGAAACGAACCTTCGGCCGCGACGTCAAATCTGGCCCTTTTTGATCGGAGGTCATGCCGCCCTCCCCTCACCGCCATCGGTGGCGGTTTCGTCGGCGGTCACTTCCTGCAGCTCGGCTTCGGGATAGCCGTGACGCGACAGCCACTCGTCGGCGGCCTGCCGGTTCTGGGCGACATGGACCAGTTCGCCGGCGTCACCGGGACGATCGAGCACGAGGATCGCGCCGGCCGTCGGCCGCTCGACGACCGAGAACGCGAGCCCGCTATCGACCGAGAAGGTTCTGAAGACCCGGAGTACGATGACGGCCTTGCTGCCGAAGTCCCCCTCGTGAAGCGTGAAGCTGGCCGGTATGGTGGTCTGGCCAACGACGGTGGCGGCCTGTTTCTTGACGAGCCGGCCCGAATTGTTCTTGCGCTCCCAGGCCTGGAGCTTGCGGCGGTGCCGTTCGGGCGGGCGCGGCGTGCCGTCGGAATAGCGAATGATCGCGCCGAGCGGCGCGGTGTCGGAGATCAGTTGCGCGGACATGGGTGATGTCCTCCTGTTTTTCGGGATTGGAAACCGAAACGCCGCCGGACGATGCCGGCGGCGTGATGTGCATTCGGAAGGAAGAAGACCGCTATTCGGCGGCTTCGCGAAAACCCTCAGAGACAGCATCCGGGTCGATGTCGCCCTCGTCCGGTTCGTCGACGGAGCCGTCAACGTCGGCGGCGTCTTCGTCCTCGACGATTTCGTTACTGGCCTTCCAGTCTGCCAGCTCGTTCGCTTCGGGTGCGAACAGCGCGGACGCGTGAACGAAGCGTTCCTCCTGAAAATGCTCGACGAGTGCCGCTCGGGTGTCGCGGACCTTGTTGCGCGGCAGCACCGACGTGTCCGCGCATGCGGCCTCAAGCGCCTGCCGGGACAGGCACAGAAGAAAGTCCTCCGTCCCCATATTGGGCAGGAAGCTGTCGGCTCCGACAACCGCGCCGGCGATGCGCGAGACGATGCCGCTGTTGGACATGCTGCGGCGGCACGACAGCACCTCGATCAGCACCGAGCGCACGGCGACGCGGAGCGTGTCCTGGTCGAAGGCGAGACTACCGGTCTCGTCGACCAGCTTGGCGGCATGGGGTGCGATCTGGCTGCGGAACGAACCGCTATTGCCCGAGCCGGAATCGACGCGAACGTTCTGACCGGCAAAGGCGATGACGAGCAGTGCCATCAGCGTGTCGTCCTCGATCGGCGCGCGTTGAAGCGCCTCGTGAAGCGCGTCGGTGCGGAAATCGCCGATCATGTCCTGGCCCTTCTGGGTGACATCGGGACGCTGCGCCGGCGCGATGGCGCCGCCCTCCCCCACCTTTCCCTTGGTCGCTTTGGGCTCGGGCATCCGGTAGACGACCGACTGCACCTTGCCCTCACGGTCGAGATACATCGCCGTGCAATCGGACTTCTTCGTCTTGCCGTAGACGCGCTCGGCCTTCTTCGGCAGTTCCGGCTGGCCCCAATTGTTGGACTCGGTGATGATGCCGTTCTTCGGCAGGTTGTTGGTCATCCACTCCTGCTGGGCACCGAGGAAGGCCTCGACATCGGTCGTATAGCGGCTGTCTTCGTCGGCAGGCGCAAAGAGATCGTCGACCCAGGCGATGCCGTAGGCTTGCGCCAGCTCGTCGTCGAAACTGGCGTCACGGGCATACATGCGCGTCTTGGAGAGGCCGTTGGCGACCGACCACCAAGAGGTGGTCTCGCTCTTCTTCGGCTTGTGGGCCTTCCAGACCTCCTTCTGCTCGGCAATCGACGCGGCCGCAATGGTCCGGAGCTGCCGCTCGTCGGGCATGTCGCCCTTGGCCATTTGGTCCAGCATGGCGGGAAGCACATTGGCGAGCAGCCGGAGCTTCTTGATCTGGCGCACCGAAAGCGACAGCGCCGCGGCGATCCCTTCCTCGGTCCAGCCAAGCGCGACAAGCCGCTCGATGGCCCGCCACTGATCGACCGGGTTGAGCGGTTCGCGGGCGATGTTCTCGACCATGGAGCGCATGGCGCCGCCATCCTCGGCCGCATCGGTCACGATGACCTCGATCTCCTCGAGCTCGGCGGCGATCGCACCCCTGGTGCGGCGATGGCCGGCCTGGATGATGAAGCCGTTGCCGCCATCGGCTTCGGGAGAGACGACTGGCGGCTGGATGATGCCGACGGCCATGATGGTCGCGGCGAGCAGCGCATCGCCCTGCGGCGTGGATTTGGACTTGCGGGCATCGTCGGGATTGTCCTTGAGCGCGCGCGGGTCGATCTTGATGATATGCATGGGAAGCTCCTTGTTGGGTTTGAGAACCCGGCATGCCGCCGGTTCCCTTTCTCGTCTTCTTCTCGAAGACACTCACGGGACCGCGGAGCGGGCGGGCCGGTGCAACTGCGGCCGAGCGTCCCTGCCCGGCCGGACAAGCGGGGCTGACAAGCCCTGCGAAGGATGACGGGCCGGGATGGCGCAGGCGGCGGTTGAGCGCCAGCGTCTCCGGTCCAACCGGTCTGCGACCGGTCCCTGCTTTTCCGCCTTTTTCTTCTTTCTGACTTTTCCGGCGTCACAGGCATTGCTGCGCGATGAGCGACCGGTGATCGGCGGGCGTTACCACTCATAAATATCCAGACCGTCGACGGTGTCGCCGTCGCGGTCGAGAAGGAGGTAGTGGCACCCTTGCGACCGCGCCCATTCCATGACGGCCATCAGATCGTCGGGAATAGCGTCGGCACCGGCACCGCGATTCTCGTCGTGGGCGTAGAGAAACCAACCATAGGTTCCGTAGGGTCCACCAGCCCAGGGCCGGTCCTCGACATGGCCTGTTTCGAGGCATCTTGGCGTCGCCTCGGATACGTGTGCAGTCGATATGACGACGAAAGAACGGATATCAAGCTGCGGCATTGCGGGCCTCCTCGATCACTTCGTCCGCCAGATCGGCCTCGATGGCATCGAGCTGCCGGCGCTTGTCGGCAAGCTCTTTCTCGAAACCAAATTCTCCACCCTGGCGGGACTGGTAGGAGGCCAGCCGGCGCTTCGCGTCATCGAGCCTGAAACGGTATTGCGACCGCTCGTCCTCGAAACTTGAAAGCACATGTTCGATGCGCGAGATCGCGCCGAGCGGCGTGACCGTCAGGGCGAGATCGATGTCGGTCTCCGCACCGGTCCGCGCGAGCGCGACATCATATTGGAATTCGTCGTTGCCGAAGCGGTGGCCGGAGAAGACGAGATCGAAGTCGCCGATATTGGCGATGGTCTTTTCGTCTTCCTCCCGCAGATGTACCAGCGTCATGATTTCCTTCATCAGCGCGCGGCCCGCGGGCTTGCGCTCGGCGAAGGATTGCCCGGCAATAGTCATGGCGAAGGCGTCGCCTGTCGTTGGAATCCGGCGCTCGATATCCTTGCCGATCTCAGCGATCCGCCGCGTATCGTGCGCGATGTCGCGCTCGGCATTGCGGATTTGCCGGCGGACGGCGAAGAGATCGTCGCGATGCGCGGCCCTCAAACGTTCCAGCCTCGCAATATCGGCTTCAAGTCCCGCTTTCTGCATCAGGCGCTGATCGCCGGAGGCAATGGCCTTGGCCATGGCGAACTGGTTGGCCTGGCCTTCGCCCAGGTCTTCAAGCCGGCGCACTGATGTGTCGCCGGAGAGCGCTGCGGCGATGAAGCGGGCCTTGCGCTCGTTGTTCTGCCACATCTGGGCATCCATCGAGCCTTCGGTGGCGTAGGCGAAGATATCGATCTCCCCATGCTGATTGCCCTGCCGCTCGATGCGGCCTTCGCGCTGTTCGATCTGCGAGGGCAGCCAGGGCACGTCGAGATGGTGGAGCGCCTTGAGGCGAAGCTGCGCGTTGACGCCGGTGCCCATGGTTTCCGACGAGCCGATCAGGAAGCGGATTTTTCCCGCATTGACGTCGGCAAAGAGCCGGTGCTTGGCCTCGGTCTTCTTGTAGTCCTGCATGAAGGCGATTTCAGAGGCCGGGACACCGAGGCGGACGAGCTCGTCGCGGATCCAGCGATAAGCGGAAAAGCCACGGGATTTCTCGACACTGATCGTGCCGAGATCGGAGAAGATCATCTGTGCCGCGCCCGGCAGATCGAAAGGCTTGCCGTCCTTGGTGAGATAGGTGTTTGCGGCGGTGTCGGACCAGATGCGATAGGCGTTGGCGACCAGCTTGTTGAGCTTGTTGTCTGGCTCATTGTCATTGTCGGGGTCGACCAGCCGAAGATCGATCGCTGCATGGCGCCCGTCGGTGATGACGGAAAGCAGGATGTCGTCGCCGGGTTGCGCCGGTCCCTCGCGCTTTTCGATGGCCTTGATGCGCGCCTCGAGCACCTGTTGATAGAGCTTGAAGTCATTGGTCGGCTTGGCGGTGACGATCTGACGCTTGCCGGTCGAGACGGCCGGGATTTTCACATATTGCTTCAGATCCTCCGGCAGCACGACATCGGCGAAGGAGCGGAACATGGCGATAAGTTCCGGCACGTTGACGAAGGTCGCGAAGCGCGAGACGGGCTTGTATTTGCCCGATGGCTGCAATTCGAGCTCGGTCGCCACATCGCCGAAGGTCGAGGCCCAGGCGTCGAACTCGTGCAGCCCGCGCTCTTTCAGGGCTTCGAATCCGAGGAAGCGCTGTACCGAGAACATCTCGCCAAGCGTGTTGGTGATCGGCGTTCCGGAGGCCAGCACCAGTGCGCGGCCGGGGTTCTTCGTCTCGATGAACCGCGACTTCACATAGAGGTCCCAGGCCCGCTGCGATCCGTTCGGATCGACGCCCTTGAGCGTCGACATGTTGGTGGCAAAGGAGAGTTTGCGGAACTCCTGCGCCTCGTCGACGATGATCTGATCGACGCCAATCTCCGAAATCGTCAGCAAGTCGTCCTTGACGGAGCCGAGCGCATCCAGCCGGTCACGCAATCCCTCCTTCAGTCGTTCAAGACGCTTGCGCGACACCCGGTCGTCGCTTTCGACCCGGGTGAGCAGTTCTTCGTAGAGCGCCAGCTCATCCTCGATCATCTGCTTCTCGAATTCGGCCGGGACCGCGATGAACTTGAAGGCGGAATGCGTGATGATGATCGCATCCCAATTGGCCGTCGCGGCGCGCGACAGGAAGCGATGACGCTTGTCCTTAGTGAAGTTGGTTTCATCCGCAACCAGGATCCGCGCCGTCGGACAAAGCGCCAGGAATTCTCGGGCGGCCTGCGCCAGGCAGTGGCCGGGCACGACCAGCATGGCTTTCGAGATCAGGCCGAGCCGGCGCTGCTCCATGATGGCGGCCGCCATCGTCATGGTCTTGCCGGCGCCGACGGCGTGCGCGAGATAGGTCGCGCCCGCTGAGATGATCCGCCAGATGCCGCGTTTCTGGTGGCCATAAAGAACAAAGGCGCCTGAGGCGCCCGGGAGTTGCAGATGGTCCCCGTCGAAGGATCGGGGCGCGATATTATTGAAGGTGTCATTGTAGACCCGCACCAGCCGGTCGGTCCGGTCCGGATCGGACCAGACCCATGTCTGGAAGGCGGTCTTGATCTTGGTCAGCTTCTCCTTGGCTGCCTCGGTGTCGACGACATTGAGGACACGCCGTTCGCTGTCGCCGTCCTTCACCGTATCGAAGATCTGCGGGATCCGGCTGTTGAGCGCATCGGCGAGCAGTTCGCCGGCATGCCGGCGTTTGGTGCCCCATTCCGACGTACCCTCGGCGCGGTAGGCGAGCATGCGGGCGTCGACCGTCCAGGAGGCGAGTTCAGGCATGTGACGGATTCGGATGTCGGTCCCCATCGTCTCCTTGACGAAGTCGACGACATCGGAGGCGGGAACCCATGGCGCGCCAAGCCGCGCGGTGATCTCGGACGGGGTGAGGTCGGCCGGCTGCACTCCTTCGAGCGCCTCGACATTGCGTCTGTAGGCCGGGTCGAGCTCGGCGGCGGCTTCGGCGATCGCCAGCTTGTCGCGCACGGGACCGGAAAGATAGGCGTCGGACGTCTGCCAGGAGCCGTCCGCCGGATCGCGATAGATCGCGCTGCCGAGTTCCTCGATGACCGTCTCGCGGTCTTCATGCAAGAGCTCGGCGATATGGTCGGGATCGACATGACCGCGTTCGTTCAGGACGACGGCGAGCGCATCGGCGGCACTGGTGATCACGGGCGGCGATGGCGGGGCGATGACCCGTTCGGAAAAGATCGGGCCGGGCTTTGCCGTGTCGGTGTCGAGATCGTAGGCCTCGATAGAGGCGACCAGCCAGCAGTCCGGATCATCGAGGAAGGGCTGCAGGTTCGGGCGGCGATGCGTTTCGCGGGTCTCCCCCGTCGCAGCGTTCTCCGTGATCGACACCTTGGTGTGATTGATCGGCCCGAAGTCGCGGACGAAGCTCGACCAGGCGATGCGCAGCTTCACCTGCAGGTCGCGCCATGGCTGATCGGTCTCCTGGGCCTTCAGGACCGCGCGCACGGCGTCGCGCACGGGGATCAGCTTCCTGACGATGTTGATCTGCTTCTCCGAAAACCCTTCGCCGGACCGGCCCATGCGGACGGGAACCGGAAGGGGTTTGCCGTCGAGCACCTGCATCAGGCCCCTCGACGCATCGAAGACAAAACTGCCCTCGCGGACATGCGCATCCTCGGTTCTGACGATATCCGTCAGGCTGGCCCCAAGTTCGAGATCGACATCGATCACGTCAGGTTCGCCGTCATAAAGGGCTTCCGGAAGGGAAAGGATGGCAGCGTCGAGGTCGGCTTCGAGGTCGCCGGCGCCGGCGAGGCAGGTGTAGGTCTCGCCGAAGGGACCGGATGTGGTCGCGTGGCGGCCGAGCACATGGTCTGAATGCTCTGCGAACCAGCGATTGACGCGGATCGCTTCGCTGTTTTCGGTCGCTGAGATGACCTCGGCAAGATCGAGCCAGCTTGCGTCGCCCTGCGGCTCGCCCGGCTTGCGCTTGCGGAAGAACAGGATGTCGACGACGACGTCGGTGCCTGCATCCTGCCGAAAGCTGCCTTCGGGCAGACGGACCGCGGCAATCAGATCGGCCGAGTTGGCGATGTGCTCGCGGGCCCCGGCATCCGCCTTGTCCATCGTCCCCGACGAAGTGACGAAGGCTGCGAGCGCGCCGGGTTTCAAAAGATCGATCGAGCGGGCGATGAAATAATCATGCAGCCGCAGACCCATCGAACGGTAGGCGCGATCCGAGCGAACGATCCGGTCGGAAAACGGCGGATTGCCAATGGCCAGATCGAAATGCGCCGGTATATCGACGCGCGCGAAATCGCCCTCGATGATGCGGGCGACCGGCTGCAGGAGCCGGGCGATCCGCGCGGTGACCGGATCGAGCTCGACACCGGTGACAATGGACGCATCGTGGAATGCCTCCGGCATCAGGGCTGGAAACAGTCCCGTCCCGATGCCCGGTTCGAGCACGCGGCCGCCGCGCCAGCCGAGCCGTTCGAGACCCTTCCAGATCGCCCGGACGATAAACTCGGGCGTAAAATGGGCATATTGCGTGCAGCGGGCGAGCGAAGCGTAGTCGGCCTCGTTCACGGACGCCTGCAGCCCTTCGCCGAGGTCTTCCCATCCCTTGCGGAACCCCTCCTCGCCGGGCCGGGTGAAGATGGTGTTGGCGAGATCGGACGCACCGAAGCCGGTGAACCGGATGAGACGAGCCTGCTCGTCGTGCGTCGCGGGCCGGTCCTCGGCCGCGATCGCCGCGGCAAGGGCAATGGCGTCGAGATTGTCCCGTGCCCGGGCCTTCCAGCCCTTGGCCAAGCCCCGGCTTCCGGAAAGATGGAAGTTGCTGCCGCGTTCGGCTGCTTCGCTGACATGCTGATCAGCTGATCTCTCGAATGCTGAGGGTCTGGAACCATCCGCCACCTTTGGAGGATCGGCCTCGACCGTCTTGGTCATCGGGGTTTCGGCGAAGGCGGTAACGCCAAGGCCGAGTCCGGATGACAAGGCATTCTGCGAACTGCCGAACATGTCGAGGGTGAAGGGATCGTGGTCTGACATTGATGGTTTCTCCTGTGATGCGGGCGCACGAAGCCGCGCCGCCGGGAGACCCGGCAGCGTCAATGACGTGCGGATTTGAGAAAGGGGTTAGCGGGTGATCAGCGAGAACGAGATGTCGTTCTCGGTGAGCTGGATGCCGAGATGGGTGATCCCGAAGCTGCGGTTGAAGCTCGGAACCAGCAGATCGGCATCGATGAACTCGATGCCATCATCGCCGCCGAAGTGCCGGCGCTTGTAGTCCCACCAGTCGGTATCGCCCTTCGGATGGCATTCGGTCGAGTAAACGACGAGTGGTTTCTGACCCTCGGCGAGCTTGCCGTTGGAGATGATGTAGACGCCCTCGTCGCCAACGAGCCAGAAGCCGGGCTTCTCGCCCTCTCCCGGACGGGTGCCATAATAGGGATTGCGGAAGCCGCCATTGGCGGCCGCATCCTCTTCGCCGCGCGCGATGACCTTGCGCACCGCAAGAATGGGAAATGTGAACATGAGGGACCTCACGCGGCTTCGGGCAGCGGCAGGTGGCGCAGATGAACCGGCAGCTTTTCGGAAATCTGCTGATCAGTCAGGCTCTCGAGCAGTTCGAACCGCGTGCCCGGCTTGCCGTAGACGATGACAGTCCGATTGCCGCGATGTTCGGGCCGGAAATCCGCGCCGGCATAGCCGCGATAGCCGTCATGTGTGGCGCTCCAGATATGCTCGATCCGCTCGTCGCGGGTCATCGCCTTGACCGGCCGGCGCTCGCGCTCGACGATGGCGTCGCGCATCTCATAGGGCGAGCGCGGGTCGGACAGATCGCAATAGGCGTGGAAGTATCGCGTCACGCCGTTGATGCTGAGCGTGTAGAAGACGCTGGTGATGCTGCCGGTCAGGAATTCGCGCATGGCGAACATCTCGCCGCGCATCCAGAGCGGCGGCAGGATTTCGAGCATGTAGTCATGCTCGGTTTGCGCGATCTCGAACCATTCGCCGGTGTAAAGAGCGCTGCCGTCGGTCTGCCAGCGATCGGGCCGCTGCGCATGGCGGTCGAAGAGTCTGAACATCTGGTAGCGGTCGGCGATTCCGAACTGGATCTTGCGGATGGGAGAGGTCATTGCGGGCTCCTTTGAGGCCTGTCCCGGGGCTGAAGCGCGGCGCACCTTTCCAGCGTCACCATCTTCTTCAGCCCTTCCGGACCGCTCCCCGCGGCCGCCTCTCCGTGCGGCCGGGTCAAGGGCCGGCGTCAGCCGGGCGGAGCTTCACCCTTGACGCGGCCGGCGGGCATGCGGCAACCGTCCCTCTCCTCCTCCCTTCCATCCTTCTTTCTTCTTTTTGCCTTCAGATCCTCGTTCCAGTCCTCCAGCTCCGGCCGCAGCCGCACGAACCCGCAACCGGCATCGGCGGCGAGCGTCTCAAGCCTCGCGGCAAAGCTCTCCCCTTGCGCATTGTTGTCGGTGGCCGCGACCAGAAGGGCGTCTGCCCGAACGGCGAGGTCGAGCAGGGCTTCGGAACTCGCCGGCGACCAACCGCCCCCGGTGCTGAGATAGAGCGTGTCGGGGCGCTGTTCTTCGAGCGCGGCGAGGCTCATGGCATCGATCGCGGCCTCGGTGACGCAAAGGCGCAGCCCGTCGACGGTCCCGAACCGGAAGAGGACCTTCGCGCCGCCGGTTGCAAAACCACGCCAGTCCGGCCCGCGCTCCTCCCAGCCGGTCACGGCGCCGGAGCCAGAACAATGGGCAGCCCACATGCTCCCGTGGGGGCCTTCCCGCAGGATGTCCTGGGCAATCGCGGCTCTCAATATGGCTTCGGGGATGTGACGCTCGTCGCGCAGATAGCGCCATGTCAGAGAACCGCGCCACGGCTTGCGCCGCGCTTTCCAGCGTTCGGGGATGGTGAGGTCGGCCGCGGGCGCGCGTGACGGCCGCTTCCATTCAGGCTCCGTGGGCACGAAACCGATGAGATCGGCAACGACATAGAGCGCGGCCGCAAAGGGAAGGCCGTCGAGATGTTCGACCAGTCGGAAGACGTCCCCCTTGGCGTCGGACAGCGGATCGAACCAGCCCTTGCCCTCGTGAATGACGATGATGATGTCGTCGCCGCGGCGGTATTTGACCGCCTTGCGGGTGCTTTCCTTCAGATCGACGGCAAAGCCGGCGGTCTCCAGGACCGCGCCGCAATTCACCTTGTCTCTCAGCTCTTCGAGCTCGGCTTTTTCCATTTTTTTTCCGCGTCTTGCGCGGTCCTCTATCCGGTTTCCGCTCCCCTTTTCTGTAGGGGCGGGATCCGGACGCCACGAAGAGCAAGGCAGGCCAGGGCGCGGCTGGCAAGCCGGCAATTGTGCCGGGGTGGATTTATTCGCAGCCAGGCGCGGCACAGCTTCCCTTGCCTGCCGCCGCACGCAAGCGGCAGGCCCAACCTCACATCCTCTTGGTTTCCTCCTCGACCGCGATCCGCCGGACGACTTCGATGTTCATTTCGGCGCGGGGACTGAGGCGCGCAACCTCGGCCGCAACTTTGGCCCAGTGATAAAATTCGTCCCGGTCCTCGTGATAACGGGCACGCGCGGCGCGGCGTTGCGCCTCGTAATAGGCGTTGACCTCATCAGTAGCGACCAATTGACGGGCGTCAGATCGCCACCTGCGCCGGATCGCTCTACGATGCTGAACCCATCGGTGAATGGCCGGAAACAACGATACCTCCGTCCCTAATGTTTAAACATGGGCCCACATGCTGTTTTGGTGTGAGACGCTTTCAGCAAGCCCGTCAATGAGCAATGCGGTTGCCATGCTGCACCATAGAGCGATGCGCGCGCATCTGGCAGAGTGATCGTTACCCGAAGGGGCCGAAACCGGTGCAAGCGGGTTCGGTTGGAAGCCGGCGCGCCGGCTGGAAATAGAGCACGGTCGCGCGCCAAGCGCGGCTGCCACAACAATTTCTCCGGAGCCGGACGATCAATCGGATCGCTCCGAACGCATGATTTTTGCACTCGCCCATACGATCGAGACTGGCAGCACGAATTCGACGATCATCATGGTCACATAGAATGGATGCGGTAGCCCCACAATCGCGATAGACACTAATCGAGCCAATCCGCCGACGAACAGGATGGCCGCAAGGACGCGGATTTCGCGGAGTTTGGAACGCCAGTCCTTGAGACACCAGAGGACTGCGCCGCCGTAGCATAGAAACAGGGCGGCAAAGAAGCGATCCTGATTGTCCATGGTCGCGTTGCCAGGAACAGAGCCGGGTATCACCTCCGGTCCCAGTGCAATATGGCCAAGAGAAATCACGACAGAAGCTGCACCGAGAATGAGGAGCAAGCCCCGCAAGAAAGTTTCCATCTTTGCCATCCGTTGTCCGCAACAATGATGCCAGCTTAGCGTCTGGAATGGCGCCTTGAAATAGATGACCTTTTGCGACGGGCTCGACGGACCTCGTCTCTGATCGCACAAACCTGCTTTGACATTTTTGCTCTGAGTACAGGAAGGGTGGCCGTCCGCATGGTGTAAGAACTTTACGCGGGACTCCCGACCCAGCTATTGTTGCCGCATTGGCGCATGAACCACTTCTGGTCGAGGATGATGAGCATCAGCTGGAATGAAATCGTTGCGATCTACCAAAGCCAACCCTGGTGGGTCTGGCCGTTGGGGATGTTGGCGATCTGGTTTGCGGCGAAGTGGCTGCGTCAGAGATGTATCAGCTATGTCGAGAGGCCGGTCATAACCGCAGATGGTTTCAGGCAATGTGGCGTGCAGGTGGATTTTGCTGCGGGCACGATCACGCTTCCAAGGGGCGACAGCTATCCGGTTTCGTATGTCCGGGGATTGCGCTGGGAAGATTATTCGACTGCCGGAAAGTACCGCGCCTATATCGATGTCGATGATCTGGAGCGACCGCTCCACCCAGTCTTCTTCTCGACCGCTGATGCGCCGGAAGCGTTTGTGGCTCGGCTGCGAAGCACCATCGAGAAGGCTGGCGGACCGCGATTTGCTGCAAGTGGCGCGGACAGGTTCGATATCATCGAGCGCGATCTCAGCGATCCGGTGACCGCCGCCGTCGCAACGCGGGTTGCCGGACAGGGCCGGCGGGTGTCCTACGCGCGGGTGGGTTGAACCCGGAACAACGTGTGGTTCGCGCGATGAATGAAGCGGTCAGATGCCTCAATCTTGATGGAATCCCGTCGGAGGCGCCGCGCGGCGATGGCCTGCCCTATTTCAGGTTCGACCCTCAGGGGGCCTGGCGGGTCTCTGCAGGCAGCCGGCTGCATGACATCGAGGATCGCTGTGTTCGTCTGCACGAAGCGTTCAAACGGGCGATCATGAAAGGGATAGATTATTCGGGAATGCTCCGCGCAGTGCCCGAATTCGTCAGCGTTGCGGGCCACAATTCGGAGGCTAGTCTGACGCGCGAGCTGTTTGAGCAGTCTCTCGCAAAGACGGCTGGTTTTCCTGAAATCAACAGGTTCCTCTATCTTTATGACTGCCAGCACTTGGTCGCCTCGATCCAGGAATGCACGAAGGAAATCGAGCAGGTTCTTGGCGAATTCTATTTCACACTGAATACGGAAAGCCTCTTCTTTCCCCCTATGAAACATGAGGACGGGCTTCGGTATTCGTCATCGCCGGTGACGACAAAGCTTTTTGCCTATCTGGGCTTCATATTCATTCGGATGCACAGCCTGCTCGACTACACGGTCAAGGTTGCATTTGAGGCCGAGCACCTTCGTCAGGACTTCAAGCGTTATCCGAAGCTCTCCAGCGGGAACATGCAATTTGGCGACCGCAAGCGCGTAAGCTTCGACAAGGCGGCGGGGACCCTGTTTGAATCCTGCGAATTCATGACCACGGTGGAAACGCTGCGCAATCACGTCATCCATGACGGGCTGCTGGACGATATGCCGAAGGCCTATGAGCATATCCGGGACGGCGTTGCGATCGAGAAGTTCGTGCTCTTCCCGGACATGACGAATGGGCGCTTCGATCGGTTCGTGAACCGCAACCTGTTCTTCGGCCGGGAGGACAAGATCAATCTGCGCCTGCCTGCAATTGTTGCCGAGTTCCAGGCTCGACAGGTCACCACATTTGAGCGTGTCCTCGCCCCGCTCCTTGCACTCGGCTAGGGGCACCGCCTCACCGAAAATCCCGCGTCTTCACCTTGATCTCGTCGATGTGGCCATAGGGATCGGCCATGTCGCGTGGCCTGGCGATCCCGCGCGGATCTGGCGCCGGCGACCCATGATGAAACCCGTCGCCGCGCCCATGCGGCAGCGGAAACTCCCCAACCCGACTGCCGACGCTCGCAAGCTCTGAAGACAGGTCGATCAGCTCCCGGGCGACGATATGGACCACCTCCCCTTCCCGCTGAACCCGCCCTTTGACGCCGAGCATGCCCGAGCCGAGTACCGTACGCCGATATTTCTCGAAGACTTTTGACCAGACGACGAGATTGGCGACCGAGGTTTCGTCCTCGAGCGTGATGAACATGACGCCCTTGGCCGAGCCGGGACGCTGGCGCACCAGGACGAGCCCAGCGACATTGACCCAACGGCCGTCGCGCAAGGCGACGGCTTCCGCGCAGGTCACGAAACGCTGGCGGGCCAGGTCCGACCGGAGGAAGGAAACCGGGTGGCGGCGCAGGCTCAGGCCGACATGCCCATAGTCCTCGACCACCTCGCGGCCCGCCTCCATGGGTTTGAGGTAGACCTCCGGTTCGGACTGCTCGGGAACGACGCCGGCCTCGCGATTGGCCGCGGCGGCGAAGAGCGGCAGGGGCTCGTCGCGCAGCGCCTTGATTGCCCAGAGCGCCTCGCGGCGCGCAAGACCGAGCGAGGGCCTAAAGGCATCGGCTTCGGCGAGTTCGACAAGAGCAGCGGCCGGGATGCCGGCGCGGCGCCAGAGATCGTCAACCGAGACGAGTGGGTCCTCCTCCCGGCAGGAGACAAGCCGGGCCGCTTCGGCTTTGCCGAGGCCTTTGACAAGGCGTAAACCGAGCCGAACAGCAAAACGGTTGTCATCACCGTCGATCGGCTCCAGCGTGCAGTCCCATCGGCTCGCATTGATGCAGACGGGACGGACCTCGACACCATGGTCGCGGGCATCACGCACGATCTGGGCGGGCGCGTAAAAGCCCATCGGCTGGGCATTCAGAAGCGCGCAGCAAAAGGCGTCCGGATGCCAGCATTTCATCCAGGACGAGGCGTAGGCGATCAGGGCGAAGCTCGCAGCGTGGCTTTCGGGAAACCCGTAGGACCCAAAACCCTCGAGCTGCCTGAAGGTGCGCTCGGCGAACTCGCGGTCATAGCCATTGCTCACCATGCCCTCGATCAGCTTGGTGCCGAATTTCGAGACCCCGCCGGTGTGTTTGAACGTCGCCATGGCGCGGCGGAGCTGGTCGGCCTCGCCGGCGGTGAACCCGGCGCATTCGATGGCGACGCGCATGGCCTGTTCCTGAAACAGGGGCACGCCAAGCGTCTTGCCGAGTACGACCTCGAGCTCCGGTTTCGGAAAGGTCACCTCTTCCTTACCCTCTCGCCGGCGCAGATAGGGATGGACCATGTCGCCCTGGATCGGGCCGGGCCGGACGATGGCGACCTCGATGACGAGATCGTAGAAGGTCCGCGGCTTGATGCGCGGCAGCATCGCCATCTGGGCGCGGCTCTCGATCTGGAAAGTGCCGAGCGTGTCGGCCTTGCGGATCATCGCATAGGTGCGCGGATCCTCGGCCGGGATCGTCGCGAGGTCGAGCCGAATATCCTTGTGCGCGGCCAGAAGGTCGAAGGCGCGGCGCATGCAGGAGAGCATGCCGAGCGCGAGCACATCGACCTTCATGAATTTCAGGACATCGATGTCGTCCTTGTCCCATTCGATGGCCTGCCGGTCTTCCATGGCCGCTGGTTCGATCGGCACCAGCTCGTCGAGCCGGTCATGGGTCAGGACAAATCCGCCCGGATGCTGGGAGAGATGGCGCGGCGTGCCGACGAGCCGATGGGCGAGTTCCATGGCGAGCCGGAGCCGCCGATCGCCCATGTTGAGGTTCAGTTCCTCGGCGTGTTTCTGCTCGACGCCCTCCGACCAGCCCCAGACCTGTGACGACAGCGTCTTGGTTAGATCCTCGGTCAGACCGAGCGCCTTGCCGACATCGCGCAGCGCACCTTTGGAGCGGTAGCGGATGACGGTGGAACAGAGCGCAGCCCGTTCGCGGCCATAGGTCCGATAGACCCACTGGATCACTTCCTCGCGCCGTTCGTGCTCAAAATCGACATCGATGTCTGGCGGCTCCCGCCGTTCCTCCGACACGAAGCGTTCGAAGAGAAGGTCGTTGCGATCCGGATCGACCGAGGTGACGCCGAGGACATAGCAGACGGCCGAATTTGCGGCCGATCCCCTGCCCTGACAGAGAATGTCTTTTGAGCGGGCGAAGCGCACGATCGCGTTCACCGTCAGGAAATACGGCGCGTAGTCCAGCTTCTCGATCAGCGCCAGCTCGTGATCGAGATTGGCCCGCACCTTGTCGGGCAGGCCTTCGGGGTAACGCTCGGCGGCCCCTTCCCAGGTGAGCTTTTCGAGCGCCTGTTGCGGCGAGAGGTCCGGAAAGAGCTTCTCCTCCGGGTATTGATAAGCGAGCTCCTCGAGCGCAAACCGGCAGCGGTCCATGATCTCGGTCGTGCGGGCGAGCGCTTCGGGGTAGCGATCGAACAGCCGGTGCATCTCCTCCGGCGGTTTGAGAAAGCGATCGGCGAACCGCTCGCGGCGATGGCCGAGCTCGTCGATGGTGACATTGTGCCGGATGGCTGTGACGACATCCTGCATGAGCTGTCGGCCCACCTCATGGAAGAGCACGTCATTGGTGACGACGGTCGGAACCCGCGCCGCGGCGGCCAGGTTCGAGAGCTGCCAGAGGCGGAGCTGATCGTTGGGCCGTCGGCGCAGCGTCAGCGCCAGATAGGCGCGGTCGCCGAAGGCTTCCCGCAACCGTCTCAGATGCAGCGCGCAGTCATCATTTGCGCGGTTCGGCACGAGGACCGCGATCAAGCCCTCCCCGTATGCCACCAGATCGGCCCATTCGAGATGACATTTTCCCTTGCCCGCGCGGCCTTTGCCGAGCGACAGCAAACGGCAAAGTCGGGCATAGGCCGGCCGGTCGGTCGGATAGACCAGGACCGGCAGGGTGTCGGCGAGGTCGAGGCGGCAGCCGACGACGAGCCGGACGCCGGTCTGCCGGGACGCTTCGAGCGCCCGGACGACACCGGCCAGCGAGTTTCGATCGACGACGCCGAGCGCTTCGATGCCGAGTTCGGCGGCGCGTGCGAAGAGCTGGTCGCAACTGCTGGCGCCGCGCAGAAACGAGAAATGCGTCGTCACCTGCAATTCGGCATAGCGCGGCCCGCTCATCCAAAGATCCCGTGCAGAAACCAGCGTTGCGAGCCGCTGTCCTCATGCTCGCCGTCGCCCGACCGGAAAAGCCAGTAGCGCTCGCCGGTCTCGTCCTCGACCCGGAAATAATCCCGCACGGTTGTCAGCTCGGCATCGCGTTTCCACCACTCGCCGCGGATGCGTTCCGGACCGTCGGCGCGGCGGACGCGGCGGCGCACGCCGCGCCAGGTGAACCAGACGGGCGGATGGTCGGGCAAGAGCGCCATGGTCTCGACGGGCTCGGGCCGGGGCAGGAGCCGCGGCGGACGCGGCCAGTCGCCCTCCCAGGTCAGCCCGGTCTCCGGCGCCAGCGGCGGGATGCGCGCGACGGATCGCTCGGGCACATCGCTTTGGACCGGCACGAAGCGGCAGAGCCGGTTTTCTCCAACCCGGTTGGCGAGCACGTCGACGAGGTCGGAGACATCGGGTTCGGGTTCCTCGACAAGGGATGAGATCGTCTGCTTCTCGCGCACCGGCTCGGTCTGGATGGCGATCAGCACCATGATCTCGATCCCGAACCCCGGATCGACGGTTTCCAGCTTGTCTCGGAAGAGCCGGGTCAGGCGTTTGGGATCGCGCACCGGCTGTGCCATGCCGATCCGGATGAATTGCATGGTGTTATCGACCCGGTGAAACAGGAGATCGAGTCGCCGCGCGCCACGCCCGGCTTTCTCGAGTTCGACGCAAAGGGCATCGACCAGTTTTGCGATATAGCGCGCGATGGTTTCGGCGGCGCCGATCGGCTCCCCAAAAACCTTGCGCGCTTCGATCAGCTCGGGCGACCGGACGGGATCGACGGGTTCCGCGATCCGGCCAAGCGCCTGGTCCAGCCTTCGCCCGATCTCCGGGCCGAACCGCAGCGCCAGAGGCGCGCGCGGCTGATCGAGGAGCTCGCCCACCGTCTCGAACCCGAGGGTGCGCAGGCCGGACACCGGCCCGGGATCGAGGCGGAGCGCCTGCAGCGGCAGGGTCCGAAGCATCGCCTCGCCCTCGCCGGGCGGAACGATGATGGCTGGCCGCGCGATAAACCGCGCCGCGGCATGGGCCGCGCCCCAGGTATCGGCGACTGCCGCGCGCGCCTCAACGCCGGAGGCGGCAAAACGCTTGATCATATCGGCAAGCATGGCCGCCTCGCCGCCATGCAGATGATCGGCGCCGGTCGTATCGATCACCAGCCCATCGGGCGGATCGGCCATCACCACGGGCGAAATCCGCTGCAGCGCCCAGAGCGCCAGCTTGGTCAGGCCCTCGGTCTCCGCGGCGGGATCGGAATCGGCAATGATCAGTCCCGGCACCAGGGCTTGCGCCTTGGTGACGGCCATGCCGATCCGCACGCCAAGCCCTTCGGCATTGGCATCGAGCGCGGTGATCAGTCGGCGGCGGCCGGTCCGTCCCGCCATGACGAGCGGCGCATCATCCGGAGGCGATGCGTCGCCCGATTTCCTTCTGAGGCGATCTGTCGGCCACCTCGGAAGGAAGAGCGAGACGACCCGTGTCATCGCATGCCTCCACTTCAAAATCTGCACTTTCGCCGGCGCGGCACCGGATGAGCTCGACCAGCCAGCGGGCGCGGCCCAAACCGGGCACCGGCAAGGGCCGCGACGGCAGGACGGACACCCGCCAGCGGCTGACGCTCGCCGTTGGTTGCCCGAAATCCCCGGCCTCGGTCTGCCGGCGCCACCGGCGCAGCGCCAGACCGATCGTGTTGGAGCTCTCGGCCGCGAGCTGAAGGCGGCGCGAGGCGGGCATCGACAGGCGCGCGGTTTCGGCGACGACAGCGCCAAGCCCGCCATGACGCAACCCTTCCTCGAAACAGGCGAGCAACGCCTTCTCGTCGCCGGCCTCGACATGGATCACCCGGTCGGGCGCAAGTCCGGCCTGGGCGATCGCCGGTGCGAAGAGATCGGGCCGCGTGACCACCCAGAGCACCTTGCCCTTGGTGCGCGCCGCGATCCCGGCCGTAAACAGCGCGGCCGCAGCCCCATCCACGGCGCCATTGCCGCCGCCCGCCACCTCATGCAGACAGCCAAGCCCCAGCCCTCCTCCCGGAAGCCTTCGGTCGATGTCTTTCAGGCCGAAGGGCAGAACCGAGCGCGCACGTCCCCCCGGACCTTCGAGATGCGCGATGCGCTCTCGAAGCTCGGCAATAGCGGGACTGACCGAATGGCTCGGCATGACGCGGAAAGGTCTCCTTTAAGGCTTTGCAACGGCGAAAATCTCCGGTATGTTCATTATTTGTTCTCTTTCCGGTTTTGAGTCAATCGGACTCTTTGACGGGCTCAGGCCACCTCGACCGGCAGAAAACACCGATGCGTGGGACGCGCATCGTTGATTCCCAAGGGTTTGAGGCGGGACGGGATGAGCGCAGCGCATCTGGAAAAATTGAATGACAATCAGCGGGCGGCGGTCCTGCACGGGATCGATCTGCCCGACGGGGGAATCGGCGGACCGCTTCTGATCATCGCCGGCGCGGGCTCCGGGAAAACCAATACACTCGCCCATCGTGTCGCCCAGCTCGTCATCTCCGGAGCCGATCCGCGCCGCATCCTCTTGATGACCTTTTCACGCCGCGCGGCCGCCGAAATGGGAAAGCGGGTCGAGCGGATCTGCGCGAAAGCGCTGGGAGACAAGGCGGGGATCATGGCGGACGGGCTTGCCTGGTCGGGCACGTTTCACGGGATCGGCGCGCGGTTGCTCAGGGAATATGCCATCGAGTTCGGCCTCGATCCGCAATTCACGATCCATGACCGCGAGGACTCGGCCGACCTGATGAACCTCGCCCGGCATGATCTCGGTTTCTCGAAGACGGAAAACCGGTTTCCGTCCAAGGGGACGTGCCTCTCCATCTATTCGCGCACCGTCAATGCCGAGGCGCCGCTGGATGAAATCCTCGGGGCGAACTTCCCGTGGTGTGCCGCGTGGGAAAAGGAGCTGAAGGAGCTGTTCGCGGCCTATGTCGAGGCCAAGCAGATCCAGAACGTCCTCGATTACGACGACCTGCTCTTGTACTGGGCGCAGACCATGGGCGATCCCGTGCTTGCCGATGAGATCGGCGGACGCTGGGATCATGTCCTGGTCGATGAATATCAGGATACGAACCGCCTTCAGTCCTCCATCCTGATGGCGCTCAAGCTCGGCGGTCGCGGCCTGACGGTCGTCGGCGACGACGCCCAGGCGATCTATTCGTTCCGCGCCGCCACGGTGCGCAACATCCTCGATTTCCCGAATGAGTTCTCGCCGAAGGCCGACGTGATCACGCTCGACCGCAATTACCGCTCGACACAGCCCATCCTCGCCGCCGCCAACGGTGTCATCGGTCTTGCGCAGGAACGCTACACGAAGGACCTCTGGACGGAGCGCGCCTCCAACGAAAAACCAAGACTGGTTACGGTCCGCGACGAAGGCGACCAGGCGCGCTTTGTCGCCGACGAGGTGCTCGACAATCGTGAAGGCGGCATGCGGCTGAAAGACCAGGCCGTCCTGTTCCGGGCGAGCCATCACAGCGGCCCGCTGGAAGTGGAGCTGACCCGCCGCAACATCCCCTTTGTGAAATTCGGCGGCCTGAAGTTCCTCGATTCCGCCCATGTGAAGGACATGCTGGCGGCGCTTCGGTTCGCCCAAAACATGCGTGATCGCGTGGCGGGCTTCCGCCTGATGCAGCTCCTGCCAGGCGTTGGCCCGGCGTCGGCGCAGATCGCCCTTGATGCGGTCAGCGAAACCGCCGACCCCGTTGAGACGCTCGCCGCCCTGCCCGCGCCGCCGCGTGCCGCGGCCGACTGGCCCGGGCTCGTTTCGTTGATCGCGGACCTCCGCACCTCCAACATGGGCTGGCCGGCCGAGATCGGGCGGATCAGGTCGTGGTATGAGCCGCATCTGGAACGCATCCACGAAGATTTCGAGATGCGACGCGCGGACCTCCTGCAGCTCGAGGACATCGCCGCCGGCTATCCGTCGCGCGAGCGGTTCCTGACCGAACTGACGCTCGATCCGCCGGATGCGACCTCCGGCCAGGCCGGGGTACCGCTGCTCGATGAGGATTATCTGGTCCTTTCCACCATCCATTCCGCCAAGGGCCAGGAATGGCGGTCGGTGTTCGTCCTCAATACCGTCGACGGCTGCATTCCGTCCGATCTGGGCGTCGGGACAACCGACGAGATCGAGGAAGAACGGCGCCTGCTCTATGTCGCGATGACGCGGGCGAAAGACAGTCTGAACCTGGTCGTCCCGCAGCGTTTCTTCACGCATGGACAGTCTTCGACCGGCGACCGGCATGTCTATGCCTCGCGGACACGGTTCATTCCCGCTATGTTGTTGCAGTTTTTCGAGAATAGGACCTGGCCGGTGGTCGCGCCGGGCCAAGCCAGTAATGCCGGACCGCGGCAGATGCGCCTCGATGTGGGCGCGCGCATGCGCGGGATGTGGCGCTAACGGGAGAAGGATTTGTGCAATCTCTATAATCTGACGACGACGCGGGACGCGGTTGTCGAGTTCACCAAGGCCATGGCCGACAAGGCCGGCTGGAACGAGCCCTCCTTGAACGTCTATCCGAACACGCTGGCGCCGATCGTGCGTGTTGGCGACGATGGCAATCGCGAGATCGTCAGCGCGACCTGGGGCATGCCGACGCCGCCGGCCTTCGTCAAAGGCAAGGCCGATCGCGGCGTCACCAATATCCGCAATGTCGGATCGCCACATTGGCGCCGTTGGCTCGGACCGACAAGCCGCTGTGTGGTCCCGTTCACGTCGTTCGCGGAGCCCGATCCCGCCAGCAAGGTGGAAGGCGGCCGCGTGCCGAATGCCTGGTTCGCGCAGAACCCCGACCGGCCGCTGATGTTCTTCGCCGGTTTCTGGACGCCCTGGAAGGGGGTGCGGAAGGTCCGTGATGGCGAACAGGAATATGAGCTCTATGGGTTTCTCACGACGACGCCGAACGAGATCGTCAAGCCCATCCACGAAAAGGCCATGCCGGCAATCCTGACGACACCGGAAGAGGTCGATCTCTGGCTCACCGGGGAATGGGCGGACGTCAAACATCTGCAGCGTCCGCTGCCCGGCAACATGCTGGTCATTGTGGAGCCACCGGCCAATCCCAAGGATGACGATCTGCTGCTCTGAGGCCATGCCGCACCATGTTGAATGATGACGAGGACAGAGGCGGGCATGAGCGGGAGAGCGAAGGGATCGACGCCGTCGTCCCGGTCCGCAAGATACTGCACGTCGACATGGATGCGTTCTATGCGTCGGTCGAGCAGCGCGACAATCCAGAGCTGAGAGGCAAGCCGGTCGCCGTTGGCGGGTCGGCGGCCCGTGGCGTCGTCGCGGCCGCAAGCTACGAGGCACGGGCATTCGGTGTGCGCTCCGCCCTGCCCTCGGTCACGGCAAAGCGCCGTTGTCCCGAGCTGATATTCGTGAAGCCTCGCTTCGATGTCTACCGGGCGGTCTCGGCTCAGATCCATGAGATATTCGCCGAACATACCGATCTGATCGAACCCCTCTCCCTCGACGAGGCCTATCTCGACGTCACCGAAAACAAACAAGAGATCGAGTTCGCCACCGAGATCGCGACGATCATTCGCGCCCGAATCAAGGAGGTGACCGAGCTGAACGCTTCGGCCGGGATTTCCTATTGCAAATTCCTGGCGAAGCTGGCGAGTGACCTCAACAAGCCGAACGGCCAGGCCGTCATCACGCCGAAGAACGGGCCGGCGTTTGTTGCCGAGCTCGCGGTGAAGAAATTCCACGGAGTGGGCCCGGCGACGGCCGAGAAGATGCAACGGCTGGGCATCGTCACCGGTGCCGATCTGCGTGAGAAATCACTCACCTTCCTGCGCGACAATTTCGGGAAGTCGGGAACCTGGTATTACGGGATTTCGCGCGGCATCGATGAACGCCCCGTTCAGCCGGACCGGCAGCGGAAATCGATCGGGGCGGAAGACACTTTCGCCGCTGACATCTTCGATCTTGAAGCGGCAAAGGCCGAGTTGACACCGCTTGCCGAGAAAGTCTGGCGCCACGCTACCAATAAACAGATCAGCGGACGCACTGTCACGCTGAAGGTGAAATATGCAGACTTTCAGCAGATCACCCGGAGCCGGACGATTGGACGCACTTTGCAAAGCGAACGGGAAATCGGTGAACTCGCGGGCGCGATGCTCACCGAACTGTTTCCCGTGCAGAAAGGCATTCGTTTGCTCGGTGTGACGCTGTCGACGTTGGTCGATGGCGCCGAGACTGCCGAAGACGATCAGATGAGCCTGCTATGAGCGACAAGCCGGAAGGAAAGCAGGTCCATTTCACATTCAAGACGACGCAGGAGTTCCTCGACAGGCGCGGCCTGAACCTGGACGACATCAAGAACGTGACGCTGACACTTGCCCGAATTTTCGGGCTCAACTATCCGCGTTTTTTTCCTCTCGATATCAAGACGCCCGACATTGACCGGATGCGCAATGTCGCGGCCATCCTGGAGCCGGTTGAGAGCTTCGCAGGCTTCAAACGGCACATTCTCGGATACAGCAAGGAATCGTTCGACAATCACCTCTTCACCGCCAAAACGGCTCTATGGCTCTCGCGGCAAGGCCTGGAGATCGAGTTTGAGCCAGAAATCGAGGGACAGCCCTCGAAGCCTGATCTGAAATGTACGACCGCGGGAGCTGAGGTCGTTTTTGTCGAATGCAAGCGCGTGATGACCGACAAGTTCTTCGATCTCAAAGAGAAGCAGGAACTGGCGGATCTAATCTACGAAAAACTGCCGACCTGCGACCAGTTGAATTTCTACCTCCTGCACGAGAACGCGGCCGACAAGGTCCGGCAGCTGGTTCCCGACAAGAATTTCGCGACCCTGATTTTCGCCGCCGGAATGAAGGGGGACGAGACGGACGTTACCGTCGAGGGCGAGTTCAATGTCAGGGTCATCCGGAAACCACCGATCATAGGCGGCGAAGAGGATTTCCTGAACGTGACGATGGCGGGTTGGCTGGAAGACGTCGAAACCGGCGTGCGGATGCCGGGCTACACGTTCATGCGCGGCGGCCGATCGATTGCCATTCACGGACCGCCCCCGAGCTACCGGAAGATCTTCGAAAAGAACCGCCGTCGCAGCCGCAAGCAGTCGGCGCCGGGTTTTCCGTTCATCACCTTCATCCACGACGACGATATTCTCGGCGATCCTGCCGATCACGACCGCTATTTGAAAGAGGTTTGGCTGACCAAGGAGTACCCGGAATTCAGCGGCGTCGCGCTTTTGGGATTCTACGATCTGGCGGGCCAGGGCCAGAGGGCGCAATTCCGGTTTCTTCCAAATCCGGATGCAGCTCATCCGCTGCCGGCAGAGTTCTTCAAGGAGCAGGAAACCGACTTCAAGGATTGGGAGGTCGAGGACGGCTCAGGTGACGTCAGTCGGCAGAGAGACGAATAACCTCTGACGGCCATTTGAACAGATAGGTCTCGTCAAAGTTGGACGGGATTGGCCGCGTCACGTTGACCTTGCCAAACGTGGTGGCGAACGATGAAAGGGCGACATTGGCGCGTTCTGCATCGGGGCTGTGACCTTCAAATTGCGTCACCCGCGATACGATCACCAGCCAGGACCGGTCGAAGGCTGCATATTTCTTCAGCCGATCGTTCTTGTTTCTCAGGATCGGCAAGAGAACGCTGTCGTCGAAGTCCGGCGTGATGCCGCCCCGTCCGCCAGTGACCTTGATGTCATGATTCCCGTCCCTGTAGAGGCAGACGTTCTGAATGAATTCCGGCAACGGAGCAGACGGCTCGGAGCCCGCGCTTCGCATTCCCGCGTCATCGCGGATGCGCGCCCATTTCTCGGACCAGATCGTTATGGCGCCAGGATTCGGCAGCGTAGCCGCGGCGTCGGAGATGATATCCGCGACACGCGGCAGGGCGTCCTTGTCGTCGGTTCTGACAGGAATTCCGTCTTCAAAGGCAATGCCGATGATCAACCCGTCGTCGCCCTCCTTTGCATTGTCCTCGACGCATTTCCGCAGCTCTTTCGCATATTCGCTTTGCGCATGTTCGATCTGCAGCGCACCGAATTTCCCCGCTTCATGCCGCGCAATCGTCAATTCGATTCCGACTGTCTGCCCGTCAATGACCGCGATAAAGTCGGGGCATTCGGAGGGTTCGAGCTTCTCAGGCACAACGTCTGTGGCTCTGAAAAAGTCGATGAGATGACGAAGTTCTGCTTCTTTGACTTTGTTCATGGCGCGACCATTCGGTGTTCCGGTGCTGCGGACTAGAGATGTTCGGCGAGGCCCAGCTCTTGCGCCACGTCCTCAGTGCGAGCCCATCGCTGACCTGGCATCTTCTCAATGAAGAGCTTGAACACCCGGACAAAGGCCGCTTGTCCTGCAGCTTCGTCCAAGTGATCCGCAGCATCGGGTGGCAGCAGGGCGTGGATGTCGCCGAGAAGGCTGGGCTTTCCGAATTTGGCAAGCATTCGCATTTCCGCGTCAGAGCGAGAGATGGCGTGACCACGGATGTCCAGATACCGTCCGAAGATAGAGATGGCGCGCTCGATGTCGAGGTCGGGAAGAACCGTTAGGGCATGGTCCAGATCGAACAGATCCCGACCCTTGTCCCTTTGCAAAAATGCGCGGAGTTTCGTCGCGATCAGCTCTTCCGGAGAGAAGGTCGCGATCTTTGTCGATCCGCTGAACCAAGGGTTGTCGACGCTGTAGTCAACCAAGACCGGTCCATCGAAAGCTTCGATCTCCGATGTGTTGATCTCGATTTTGAGGCGGATATTGACCTCGGGATCGTCCTCGGCGGGGACGCGGAAACGTAGTTTGGGCGCAACCTGACTTGCCGCAAAACTCCCCTGCCCCAGCCACGGCTCCAGGACCTCGCGCAGTGCATCAAGAACGGGGCCGATCGGACCTGCTTCCGTGCGAACGAGATCGATGTCCTCGGAGTAGCGAAGCGGCTTTGGAAAGATGATCTTGTTGAGCGCGGTTCCGCCGCGGAACCGTAGCACCGAACCGAGAAGCTCATGATTGAAGATGTCGACGAGCGCGCGGGAGATGATCAGGTCCTGCTCGATCTGGCGAGGTTCGCCCCAAGGTGCGATCTGACTCCATGCCGTGATGTTCGTTTCCGGTATCATTGTTCGTCGATCTCGATCGGTCGCCGAACAACGACATGCCAGCGTTGGTCACGTTCGGGTTCACCTGCCCATTCGGGTCGGCTCGTTTCGCCGGGATCAAGCTCGATCCATGGGAGGCTCTGGCTCGAAAGATAGTCAGACAGTACGGAGGCAGAGGCCTCGTGTCCGGCGGTTTGCAGGACATAGCCCAACCGTTGCACGACAGAACGTTCGAAGGCTGGCAAGAGCTCGCGCAGCTGCACCGGGTCGATCTCCGGCGCCAGTTCGTTCAGCACACTTGCTGCGCGATCGAGGCCTCCGCTTGCCTGGGGGTAGCGGATCAGATCCAGTGCGGTGAGCGCGGGAGAAGAGACCCTCATCGAACCCGTGTCCGTTTTCCGGTCGCCTATTCCCATCTGGATGGCGTCCAGATCCTTTCGGAAATAGAAGGCGATCTTCGAGCGGCCCGCGCGGATGGGTTTCCACTGCCGGTCGGTGACGATCTGGAATTCCATGACCGCCTGATGAGCGGCGCCATGCAGTTCGGCTGCTTTCAGCAGTGCAACGTAATATGGCCGCCCCGCTTCCTTCATCATGGCGTCGATATACCAGTTGGGGGGCGGCGCACCCCATTTCAGGAATCGGGTCGGCGTAATGACGTAGAACCCACGGCGCGGCATGACGATGCGTCCGCGCTTGGCAAGGCGGGCGGCGGCGTCGAGAAACGCCCCGTGGCTTGTTCCAAGCACTTCCATGGCGCCTTCGCGCGTGAAGTAGGTTTTCCCGGTCGATTCGAGCTCTTCGGCATAGCTTGCCAGGCTCATTGATCGCGCCGCAGTCATATTTCTAACTCCGCACTTTGCGCCGGTTTTATAATATGATATTTGAACTGCGGCAAGTTCTATAATGTAGACTCCGTGATTTTCGCGTAGTTAGAAATATGATACAGACGACGTAACGTCCAAGCCAGGCCGGAAAGTCAGAGCCCATGAGCATCAGTTGGAACGAAATCGTCGAGGTATACCGGAGCCAGCCCTGGTGGGTTTGGCTTCTTGGCCTCGCCTTGATTTGGATCGGTCTCAAGTGGCTCAAAGCGACCGTGATCGCCTATGTGGAACGACCGATCACAACGCCCAATTCATTTTCGCAACGCCGTGTGCGCGTGGACTATCGTGCCGGAACAATCACCATGCCCAGGGGCAACACCTACCCGTTGTCCAGCGTCCGCGGACTGCGTTGGGAGGACTTTCCAAAGTCGGGATCCTTCCACGCCTATGTGGACGTTGATGACCTGAACAGACCGATCCACTCGGTTTCGTTTTCGACTGTGGGCGGACCGGAGAAGTTCGTTGGTCGACTGCGGACAGCGATCGAGAAGGCTGGCGGAACACGTTTTGCGGCGACCGGGAGTGACCGGTTCGATCTCATCGAAGGAGATTTCAGCAATCCGATCACTGCCGCTATGGCAACGCGGGTGGCTAGTCACGGTCACCGGGTTTCGTATGGCCGCGGAGGGTGACCACGAATCCCGCAAAGTTGAGAGACGGCGAACATGTCTGAATCAAATCAGACGACCACAGCGCCCAACACAGCCAAGGAGTTTTGGTGGGAACGGAAATTACATTGTCGGTCGGCGGCATGGATGTCGCGTGGAGCAAGAACCATCGCGGCATAGACCATGGCGCGCTCTTTCAGGAGCGCGATCGCACCCGTGCGCACTCCGATCAGGTTGACTACAAATACTTCGAGGAGCGCGACGACGCTGAGCTGGCTTCGATGGAAGCCGCGTTCGTTCGCAAGCTTGCCGACCTCGTTCCTCGCCTCGAACTTCTCGGCTTCACGATGCAGTCTATTGAAGCAGAGTACGCCCTCGCCACCAAACGATGGCTCGAGCGTTCGGATGAAGAGGAAGAAGCGCCGAAGGCGGCGATGGCCTTCGAGCAGTTCCTGGCGTTTGCTCTACGAACCTCAATTGCTGACCTCAACAACGAATACGATCCAGACCTCGACGACGAAAAATCGAAAGGACGCTTTGCGGGTCTTGCGGAAATCGACCAGGTTCCAAATGCGGATCTTTGGGACAGAGACCACTACTCGGAGCGATCCTACTTCGGGAACGTAATCGACTTTCTTCACCCCTATAGCGTTCTACGGCTCCTTGCCGGGACCCCTTCAAACCGAGGGCTGGACGTCGTCTGGCAATATGGGCCGCTTGTCGATGCCGGCTGGGCTGAATTGAGCGAATTCACAGGCGATGCACGCCGCTCCGAGCGCTTCCTGATTGCCACAGAGGGCAGCTCCGATGTTCACGTTCTCCGACATGCCATTGCCGCGCTCCGTCCGGATGTCTGCGATTTCTTCCACTTCGTCGATGTAAGCGAAAGCCATCCCTTCTCCGGGACTGGCCAGCTCCGCAAGTTTGCCGAAGGGCTTGCAAAGATCGACGTGCAAAACAAAACGCTGTTCGTGTTCGACAATGACGCCGAAGGCGTGGAGGCCTCTCAAAAGGTCGAGGCAATGCGATTGCCGCTCAATATGCGAAGTATGGTGCTGCCTGACCGCCACGAATTTTCCTCGTTTCCAATTCTTGGGCCCGACGGGCTGACCAATGCAGACATCAATGGGCGCGCGGCAGCAATTGAATGCTATCTTGATCTGAACCTTCCTGGGCGACCGCCAGCACAAGCGACGTGGAGCAACTACAAAAAGAATCTCGGCCGCTGGCATGGGGCGCTCGACTTCAAGGAAAGCTACGCGCAACGATTCCTTGAGACGTCATCAGCGGAGTTGGCGAAATCAGACCACGATACGGCCAAGATCGAAGCCGTCCTCGACGCAATAATTTCTGAGTGCAGCTTGATCGGGTCATCGGAACGAATGGCAAAGTGGAATGAGTGAATATCGTATCGGGATAGAGGGCAGCTTGAAGCCTGTTGCGCTTGAGTTTTTTGCGACGTTTTCGCGCTTCGAGTTTGCACTCAAACGCGGGGGTTATGTCAGAGGCACAGCCGGCGACCGCGCAAGTCCCAATTGGATCCAGTTCGCCACCGATCTCGGCAACGACTTCTTCGCATCAATGAAAGAGGCCGATGCCGCGAAGATCTTTTTCGAGGCTCCCCCGAAGCGATTGACGGTCAAGCAGGACGGGGGCGTTGAGTTCACGGAGCAAGCCGCGCTAGCAAACACACAAATGCTGCTGGAAGCCATTGGGCTTGTTCGTAACAATCTTTTTCACGGGGAAAAGGCCTGGATCGGCGAACGTGACGAGCGCCTTTTGCGGGCGTCTCTCTTCGTGCTCGATAGCGCCTTCAGTGCCGCACAGCAGCGCAATGACATGCGCGCCGTCTGCGACGCTTTCCGTCATGCAAGTATCAATCCGCACTGAGCAACGGAAACAACATCGTGATGCTCTGACCGTCTCGAGAAGCCGACAGACATCTGACCATGCACTGGCAATTACTCGGACCAGCTCTGGTACCGCCCTTCCCAGTTGTGGATGCCAGAGAGCTTGGGTTTGGATTTCAGCGATTTGATTTTTTCAGCGAGTTTCCCCAGCTCGCTGGCCTGATCAGCGCGCCACCCTTGTTGAATCGCCCGGGACCGGATCGTCTCCGGGTTCAAAGTGTGACCTTTGGCGCGGAGGATACGCAGAGTTTCATCGGCCATCTGCTTGTCTCTTGGATGACCGATACCCGTCGTCGGGTTGACCATTGAAAAGAGGCGTGACAGCGCATTTTCGACAATCTGATCGTCGATTAGTCTTTTCGCCGGCTGGCGTTCCGCACCATGCACGATTGCTCCCCAACGCGCGACCCATTGATCCGCGTCACCAGGCAAATCCGGCACTGCGACGACGCCTACGACACCGCGGAGGCTATCGACGGCATCGAGCATTTTGGCGTCGGCGAAGAAAGCGATGATAATCGCATTGTTCAGCATCTGGCCCATCGTATTCAACGTCTTGAGATTGAGCCTCGCGCCGGATTGCAGCTGCAGGCTCTTGCCACCACTCAATGCCTTGGCTTGTTGCCGGCCCATGTGGCCGGTTAGGCTCGTTCCATCTATCTGCCGCTTCGTATGTACAAGGAGGACAATATCGGTTGGATTGTTCTGCTGTTCGCCGATCTTTTGCGCATAGGCGAGAGCGTACTGCCACGACTCGGGATCCTGGCTATCGATCGGAATGAGAACTCGGTGCATCTTTTCTCCTTGGCAGGTTCAACCCGCTACGGCCTTGCTATCGATCGCTGCAGACAGACCTAGGTGTCCAATTGATCCTTGGTGTCGTATGAGCGCTCGCTCGGTTTCGCTGTAATCTAGTTGCAGTTCTATTTTGTCTTTCAACGAGTTCGCCCAATCATCCGGAAGAGAAATGACCGACACTTGAGAACCAATCGACTCGAATTCTACGCTAGTATTTTGCCGAGTTCTTCGAGCTGCGTTGAGAACATAGCCGCCGACGTTGATGAGCAAACGTTGCCGGTTGGAGGAACTCCGAGGCAAGACCTGGAGTATTTCGGCACGGTAGGAGGCTGTCCGTAGCAAATTTGAGCTCGTCTCCTGACCTGGTATCGATCCGGCAACGATCGCCTCCCCGATGCGCAACTCAGGCCTGAATATGGCTGGTATTTCCAGCTGGTCCAGAACCGGCAATAGCGCTGACCCGCCGAGGGAGAGCAGGGGATTGGCGATAGGAAGCGTCAGTAACTCCTGAGCCAGCTCCTTTATCAGCACATTGACTGCCGGGGCATCAGGTGCCTTTTCCGCCACACAGCCGTAGTTGAGCTGGAACCCGTCAATCTTCACGCAATTGCCAAATGCCTTCCTGATGATCCAGACCTGTTGTCGAAGATTTCTGGGGTCCAGGCCCTCGCGCTTCTCGCCGGTCTCGATTGCCAGGAGCACACGATGAGCCTCTGCTCCTCGAGCCCAAGCACGCATTCCCGATGTGCCGACTTCCGTTGTTCGAACGACATTGCTGAATGCCTCGACTGGGATCGAAGAGCTCGGATATAAGGTTGCTACTGCCATGTTGTTCACGACCGGCAGGGATGCCTCTGCCACAGTGCCCACCGCAAGGGAAATGCCGTCCAAACATGCGAGCCGCTCGACAATTTCCGGGAGGATGTAACCGCCCTTGAGAACAGCACGCAGTTCAAACCCGTTCTGTTTTGCGGCGACAAAACAATGCTTGGCATTGTGGATCATTGCATCAAGGTCATAGTTCAAGCCGTAATTACTCTTGAGGGGCTCGTTTTGACCTTCGTTTTGTTTGATCATCCGGAGCACTCCCGTATAGTTTCGGGACTACGAGGGGGATCCACTTTTTGTCGCTGACTGCCGAAGCTGATTTGAAACCGGACGTCGTCTTTCTCGACCGAGAGGGAGAGCGCGACACCCTGCTGTCTTGCCTGCCGCCCTCGGCGACGGCTCCGGCGCTGCTGGTGGTGCGCGGGCCTACGGGGGTTGGCAAGTCGTCTTTGACGGACTGGGTGACTGATAAGATTGCCGGGTCTACCTTGAGCGTAAAGGTCGATCCATATCTTCGGGGCCAGAACATTGACCCGCATCGTGCCTACGAAGGCTACTATATCCAGCACTGCGTTTCGGCGATTTCCGAAAGCGTTGCAGCTCCAAGTCGAAGCATCGACACATTCGCCGAATTCGTAAGATCCCGCGGATTGAAAAACCTCAAAGGCTTTGACGTCAGAGGAACCGTGCGGGAAGCGGCAAGCGTTCCGAAACTCGTTGGGCGCGCCATTGATGCGACCGAGCGGGTGACAGCGTTGGGCGGATATTCCCCTGAGGCTCTGCTCAAGAGCGATAACAGAAACGCTGTCGAGGTTTGTGCGGAATATTTTCGATACGTCGCCAATCTGGCCGAATTCGTACTCGTTGTCCGCGAGGCGCAACACTGCGACACGACAAGCCTTCGCACCATATTGCGCTGTTTTGCGGATGACGGAAAATTCTACCCGCTGCTGGAATATACGACCGAGACCAGAAGCTTCCAAAAACGCCATCACGTTCAGATCGAACAGTTCGCGGTTCCCAAGATCTGGGACATCGAGATGTTGCCTTGGGCCTATGTGGTTGAACTGCTTGAGCGGCTCGGCCACCACGACCAGAAGGTCGTCGGCGAATTCCAGGCCCGCTGGGACGGCAATCTCCGATCGCTTGATGAGTTGCGCTTCCGCGTCGCTTACGGCTCTGCGAATATCAGCACGCAGCCGAACGCCCAGATCCCGCATAGCGCAGTCGATGCCATCAAAGAGCGCCTCGGCGAACTCGGACGCGCCGAGCGTTTGGCGCTGGCAATTTTGCGCGAGCACAACGAACCGATAGCGCGGGAGGCGTTCGACGCAATTTGGCGGACAGTGGATCCAAGCATCGGCCTTCCGCTGAGGCTTCCTGATGTGCTCGCGGGGCTGACCGGCAGCCTCCTTTCGGTTTCGAGCGCCCAGATCGGACTCAACAACGATGACGTGGCAAGCGCGATCTCGGGGATGGAGGACGAGGCCCTCTACAAAACGGATGCGAGACGGCTTCTTGTCGATCACTACCGAAAGATCATCGAGAATTCTGCTGAAGGCAGCGTCGAGCGTGCAGTAGCGTTGCGACACACGACGCGTCTCGCGGCCTTGTTGGAAGATCCTGCCCTGTTGGAGACCATTCTCGAAAAACTCGACGGTGAGATCGAAAGCAAGGGCGATCCGACGTTGTATGTCGACCACGTGATCGCCTGTATCGAGAACACCCAGGATCTCGGACACGGCGAACGGAGTGCTTTGGCAGCGTGGGCTGCTCGCCACGCCTACCGATCCAGCAATTTCGGCCTGACTCTGACTGCAATCGACAAAGGTGATCTCGAGGGGCCCATCTGGGAAAGCATTTTGGCGCACGCCTTGATCGAAGAGCTTCGTGAA
Source organism: Thermomicrobiales bacterium (assembly GCA_041390825.1). Classification (NCBI taxonomy): domain Bacteria; kingdom Pseudomonadati; phylum Thermomicrobiota; class Thermomicrobia; order Thermomicrobiales; species Thermomicrobiales bacterium. Next base: position 3,452 of record JAWKPF010000095.1, on the reverse strand, counting down.
CCCGAGGCCCGCGAAATCGCGTCGGACATGCGCGCTCGTCTCCCGTTTGCGGATGCCGATCTGATGAGCGATCTGATCCTGGGGAACCTCGATCTCGTCGAGGAGCAACTTGCGACTTGCGAACGAAGGCTGACGCAAACCGCTGCCGAGGCTCAGCGCCGAAGAAGCGTTTTGCTCGGGCACGCCTACCGCCTTCTGGAGAGCGCGGTCCCGATGGAAGAGGCGATTGAATATTGCGACAAGAGCGCCGAAGTGTATGAGCGAGCCGCCTTGCAGCGCTCGGCAGCGCAGTCGAAGCTGACGGCGACCCGGCATCTCGCCCGCCTCGGGCGAACAGACGAAGCAAAGGCGAATATCCAAATCGCCGAGAGCGGACTGAAAGACGCTGCCAGCTCGCGGCAGTTCCTTTTGAACAATCACGCTGCGGTCGAACTCTTGGCAGTGTCTCCCGATTTTGAGGCGGCTGAAGGCAACCTTCGCAGCGCGCTCTTGCTCAGCCGCGACAAATTCAGCGACCTGACGATCCTCCAAAATCTCGCGATCGCGATATGGCAAGCCCGTGGTGCTCGCGAGGCCGTCGCGTCCGTAGACCAGGCCTTGAGGTCCATGCGGGAGGTGGATTCCACAACAAGGTTGCTGGCGGATGCGATAGGGCACACCGCGTTCATGATCCTGCGCGAAGCCGGCGATCACGAAAGGGCCGACGACGTCGTCCAGTTCGTCACTGACACCGTCGGTGTGGATATCCGCGGCAGCGAGTACTGGTCCTGGAGGTTCGGCCTGACCGGAGAAGCCCCCGGCATTTACGCCCCGCACGTGTTGGCCAAACCCTACCATCCAAGTTTCCTCAGCCAGTGGCAGTTGGATTGGGAAGTCGCGTCCGTGCTGTTTCAATGATGGCCGCAAGGACTTCGGGGTAAGTCCAGCCATCATTGACGAAGCCTTGGGCAAGTTGCCCCCCCTGCCCCAGCCATGCGTCCGGGGTGGCTTCCAGGAAATGGAAACAGCCGTCCTGAAGTCTGCCGTCGATCCGGATGTAGCCGAAGTCCCCGAGCGCGGTCAGGAACCGCCCAATCGCGCAGCGATCCTCATCCTTCAGTTCATCGTCGATCGATCTGACGCGCCTGGGCAGATCGCGATGATATTTCTCGTGCGCGTCCCAGACGCGGTTACGAAAGTAGTCGGGCTCGCCGTCCACGGTGACCTCGTTGAAGGAGGAATACGCGCCATTGGGTCCCTGGATCACAGCGACCGACACTTCCCGTCCGGGGACGAATTCCTCGATCATTATGGAGGCGTCCAGTACCGCAAGAAGACCCTCGGCTGTCCTCTTCAACATCTCGGCGGAGTTGACGATACTGGCCTGACTAATCCCGATCGATGATCCTTCAGCCGATGGCTTTACGATCACCGGATATGCCCAGTCATCGATATGACGGATCTCCTCGATGGTGTGATATTCGCGAGCGCGGGGTGTCTTCAGTCGGGATTGCTTGGCAAGTTGCTTAGCCGCCATTTTGCTGTGACAGAGGCTTTGTCCGTAGGCATCCAGGCCGACATACGGAATGCCATAGGCCTCGCAAATCGCCGGCGCCCAAGAAGTGCGGCTGCGAGCAATCTCGCCACCATAAGTCGACAGCACGACGTGACGGCGGCTCCACGACAGGTCGTTCGTAAGGGAAGATGGATGTTCCAGATGGTGCGCGCGGTATCCAGCTTCTTGAAGGCCACCGAGAACGTCGTCACGCGCCTGTGGCGTTGTCTTCTCGAGGTCGCGCCGATCGGGGAACTCTTTGTTGCTCTCAGTGACATCGATCATGTCGGCAAGGAAGATCACGCCGTCAGTTTCAAGCGGATCGGACAATAGCGGCATATGGCGAATAAGGTTGACCATGTTGTACAACATAGTCCGTGTTAACCATAAAGGCAAGTGGAAGACGAAATAGCCTTTTTCCGCCATCATTGCGCTCTTGGCGATTCCGTACTAATATGACCGTGACAACCAGGAACTGAACCATGGCGGATGAGCACGTGATCGTCTCTGTAAGTGCAAGGATGCAAAGCCTCATCCGTGCCCTTGATAACGCCGAGTTCGAGACTGTGGTCACATTGATCGAACAGCTTCCAGAGAGCCTCGACGAGTTCCTGAACGCTCATCCCGCAGCCCTGTCGGCAATCACGCGTGTCTCGCGATATGCGTTTGTGTGCATCCGTAAGCCGGGATCCAACAATGAGTGGATTGTCGTCGACATTTACGAGGATGGGGATCCTGACGGCCCGCCCCATGGCGGCGGTCGCGGCGCGTTCGACGGCGGCTGGCACGTCCGTTTGTCATTGTTTCCGAGCTTGCCGCAAGAATTCGTCGAGCTCTTTGATCAAGCATGCGATGTAGAAGAGATACCTGTTCTTCCAATTATTTGGACAGATGAAATGGTACATTCTGAAAATGTTTCTTTTGAATTAGAGAAGGAAGCAGACGATGAATTACTTTATTCGCTTCGGTCTTTTATGTCGCACAATCCGACTATGCTGACTTTCGACCAGGCCCCTACGCTCCCTGCGAAGACCTCCGTCTTTCAGAATTGCGTCACGTCGGCTGCATCGACATCAAAACCAACTTCACCAAATGTCATTGCCAGGGACTTTCTTTGGCATGACCGCAACCCAGGCTAAGAGAACAAAATATGCTAAAAGCAAAGTCTAATCGCTCGGCTCGGAGCGGTGCGGAAACTATCGTTTTTCCAACGACAGAGGGGCGCCGCCGGTTTCCAGATTTCATTCAGGATTCATATGGGAGCAAGACGATTACCGGCTTTGATCGATACGGACGGTTCCTCGGTGCGATCGTCCCACCCGAGGCCGTCTTTCTCCTCGCGGAGGAGGATGGTGAGATCGACGAATTCGCAAGACACAAAATCCGAGAATGCGCGCGAAAACTCATCAGGGAACTGCATGCGCGCGAAGAGGATATCGAAGGTAGTGTATCAACCGACGAACTCAGAGCCGAACGCGCTCAAATGCGCAGTCCCAACTAGACGGCCGTTCATACCCTTCTAACTCCGCAGACAGTCTTCGATACCGTTCCGGTTGGACGGTGTATGCGGAACGCGTGTTCGCACATGGAAGCGGTAGAAAGAGCGCCGACCCGCAGTCAATTGAAGTGAGCGGGCGAAGCCCCGTCACCAAGCAGCCAGCCCATGTCGACCACTATTCTTCCACGATTGATCTCATGTGACGAGGCCGGTTTCACTGGAAACCGCATGCTTGACGCTGCCCAGCCCTATTTTGCCTACGCGTCCGTCGATCTGCAATTGGACGAAGCCACTGCAATCGTGAAGGACTTGCGATCCCGGCACCACCTGCAGATGGCGGAGTTGAAGGCAGCTAAGCTGCTGAAAAGGCCGCGCGGCCGCGAGATCATTGCCGAAGTCCTCGAGCAGATCGAGGGTCGC
>JAWKPF010000094.1 GCA_041390825.1 Thermomicrobiales bacterium | reverse complement strand
GCCACTCGACTGGTCACTAATCAGGGTGGCGACTTCGCGTGGCAGCGTTCCCGACTGCTGCAAACCGCTGCTGATCTGGTCGAAGATGAAATCGCCGGTGATGACATGTCCAATTGGCTGCCCCGCCACATGCGCGGCCGCGCTATGCGCGATGCGCAGCTGGGAGCGCAGCTGCGCAGAGGTCCCGGTGGTATCGAGCGCGTGCAGAACTGCCGCCCAAAACCGGCTGCGTACCGGCAGCAAGGGATAGTCGGCAACCAGATAGTCCCGATCCTCGTTCTTGGCCCCGATCCGGCTGGAACGCAGCTGCCGGTCGATTTCGCCTTCCACCGAGTTGATGGCGGCTTTCACCTGCTGCTCGTACTGCGGTTTCTTGCGCAGCACGACCTTGCGCACCACCTCTTCCACATCTTTGTCCGACAGATTGACATTGACGGTGAAACGCCCCATCAGCTTCTGCAGATTGGCGGTCGCGGTGAGCGCGTTTTGACCGGTGGCGACCACCAGCACGCGGCTATCGAAGGCGGATTGAATGCGTTCGACTGCTTCTTGCATAGCTTGGGCGCGGTCGCCGGATTGGCCGATGTATTGCTGCGCTTCATCAAGCACCAGCAAGGTCAGCGGAATTTGCTTTTTATCCTCTGATTGGAGGAGCAGGACTTCACGTAGGGCCTTCACGAACTCGTCGATGGATCGATCAGGACGGTTGAACTGCAAATCCCAGCGTTCCTGGGCGGTGTCGGCATCGGTCGATTTGGCGCCGCTCAGTTCGTGTACCGCTTCGGCAATCTCTGGGGAGACCAGGTATTGATCGAACTCGTCCTCGGGATCGAGTCCCTTTTCCGTCACCCGCCGGATGATCTCCTCTTCCCAGCCGCGTTGTCGCACCCACAGGCGGAACTGCGCGCGACCGACATCGCTGGAAAGCCCGGCCGCGCGGTAGACGATGCCCAAAATGAGCATGCGCACGCTCTTGTCGCCCGATTCGGAGAGCATCCCCGAGGCCGACCAGCTCCCACCGGCGCGCTTCGCCTCAACCGATACTTCGGTCAGCAGCTGGCGGATGTCATCCGGTAGCTGGGCGATATCGCGAGGGAGCTGGCCGTTGATGGGCGGATCGTTGCGCCAGAGGGCTTCCAGGACCTTGACCAGATGCGATTTGCCGCTTCCATAGAAACCGCTCACCCAGGCGGAGGGCTGGCTCGGTTTGTGCAACCCCGCCAGATACGCCTCCAGAATGCGGATCATTCCAGCTTCGTATTCGCCGTCGCAGACGAAGGTCGAGAGCTCGTAGTGCAAAGTGGCGGTGTTCTCCACCTTGCTGACCCCATCGTTTTGCAACGATGCCTGCGAGGGGTCACGGTCGAGGACATCGCGAATGAGCAGATCGTTGGTCATGCGAGCGCCTTTCCAGCCACGGGAAGAATGGGTACGGCGAGATAGTTCCAACCATCTCGCGCGTCGAAGAATCGATACTGCCCGTCTTGGTAGTGGCCGGGAAATAACACGAGTAGATTCCCGCGCAGGTCGTCTTCGATTCGACGCGTGATGTCCGAGAGCTTGTTGATACCGTAGATTGCCTCGACACCGGTCAATACCATGACGGTCGATTGGTCCATTTCGCGTGCGCCGATCTCCTGTTTGAGCATGCTCGCGACGTGAGCGGCGAAGTCGGTCTCGATCGAAGTGGCCAGCTGCGGCCGCTTGAAATAGCGTTCCTTATAGCGATGCGTGTGCA
>JAWKPF010000093.1 GCA_041390825.1 Thermomicrobiales bacterium | reverse complement strand
GCCGGGCCCAGCTGGATCCCGGCGTTTCTTCTGGCTCCCCGACTAAGATTCGAACTTAGAACCTACCGGTTAACAGCCGGGCGCTCTACCGTTGAGCTATCGGGGAACGATTCCGTTCGCTCAGCCCCGAAGTTTAGCATATGCGCCGCCTGCCGGCATCATCGCCGCCGCAATCGAAAACGGTTCGAAGCCTGACCACTCGCCTCCACCGGCGCCAGGTCCGGCAATGCTTGATCGGCCAGCAGCGCCTGCGGCGTTTCGGTTGTCAGCTGTCGCAGTCGCTCCGCGCCCACCGAACGCTCCGCTCGTTTCAGCGCCTCCGGAATGGCCAAAAGGCGCTGACCATCGCTGTGGGCGTCGCTGGCCAGAATGATGGGCAGGTCCAGACCGATCAGACGCTCTGCAGTCTTTTTCGGCGCCGGTCCCAGGGCGCCCGTCAGACTGGCGAACGTCAACTGCAGGACGACTCCCCGTTCGGCAACGGACGTGGCCAGCGAAAGATCATGCTGGACGGCATCGTAGCGCTCCGGATGGGCGAGGATGGGTCGATATCCGCCCAGCTGCAATGCGAAAAGCACCTCCTCCGCATAGCTCGGCCACGAGAGGAACGGCAACTCGACCAGCACGGCTCGCGAACCGCCCAGCGACAGCGGCTCCCCCCGACCCAGTCGCTCGGGCAGACGAGGGTCGAGCAAAATCTCGAAGCCAGACACCAATTCGATACCCATTCGCTGGGCCTGCGGACCAATGGACGCGGTCGCGGCGACAATACGCCTCTGATAGTCCGCCGCCAATTCTCCCGACAGATGATGTGAGGCCGCGACGCGCTGGAAACCAAAGGAGCGCCATAAACCGAGCATGGCCGTAGTTTCTTCGGCCGAACCCGACCCGTCGTCGATGTTGGGCAGAACGTGGGAATGGAGATCGATCACGACGAAACCATCGGTGCGCGAACGACCGGCATCGTCAGCAGGGCATGGGGGACGACCAGCAGCGTCGCGGGCCTTTCAACGATTTCGCCGGCCATGTCCAGTGCCGACTCAATTGACGATGCAGCCAGGAATCCCATGTTTCGCACGGTGTCCGGGTGCTCGATTCCAGCAAAGATCACCTGCACGGTTTCCAGCAGCTGAGCCATGATGTATGCCCGCTGCTCACCTGGCAGGAAGTCCCCAGCGCGAACTCGGCTCATGAAAGCGGCCCGCGGTTCGCACATCGCCCCAAAAAATCGCTGTTCGCCGACGCCTTCCCCCGGTCCTTCCGGGCAGCCCGCCGGCACGATGATGACGCCTCCCGGCCGGACCACCGGCGTGGGCGCGAAGTGCAGATAGCTCGCCGCCCGACTGGCCTGATAGACATTCTGATCTTTCGGATATCCCACACCGGCCACCGCGATATCGAACTGCCGTTCGATGGGAGCGACGTACATCGCCGCAGCCTGCTCGGCGAGGACGTCCTGCACCCCCTCCGGATGCCCGAACGCGGCGGCAACCAGCGCACCGTCGTCGTCCAGCACGCAGTTGGCGACAAAGGCAACGTGGGCGGCGTCTGCGACCTGGCGAACCGCTTCCTGAAATGGGTTTCCCGCCAGCACACCGAGTCGCGTTCCGGATCGATCGAGCATCGCCGGGCCGTGGGTGTAGGCGATGACCGGTTCCGCCGCGCAGCCGATCGCCACGGTCTTGCCGCCACCGCTGTATCCGGCGTATTGATGGGGTTCGACTCTGCCAGTGGCCAGAACCAGATCGGATTCCAGCACTGCACGGTTCAAC
>JAWKPF010000092.1 GCA_041390825.1 Thermomicrobiales bacterium | reverse complement strand
CGTGCGATCGCCGGGGCCGATCTCCCGCGTGTCATTCACGCCATTGTTCTCGGTCATCCCGAGGTATGCGGCGACCGCGCCGGTGGCGGAATCGAGATCGAGCGGTTCTCCCTCAGCACGCGCGAGCTTGAACTGGGACATATCGAGCACAGCCGGGCTGGAACCAGGGTTCGTGACGTCGACCGTCACGACCACCCAGCGTTCGTCCTGCAACGGGCCGAGCGTCAGATCGGGCAGTGATGCGCCCATCTGGAGATCGGTGATCTCGAAGTCGAGCACGCCGGTGTTTTCGGCGGGCGCCTGGGTTGGCTCGATGATGTCGCCCGGTGTTTCGGTCGCCTCGTCTTCCGGAAGCGCGTTTTCACTGGCTGCAGGTTCATCCGCGCCAGCCGGATCCGTGGTTGGCTCGGTCGCCGGAGCTTCCGTTGCATCCGGCGGGGCAATCACTGGCGCGTTGGTTGCCGCCGGTTCGTCCTGGGCAGCGTTCACATCAGTGCCGGGCGGATCGGTTTCACCGCCGCCGACGCCAAGGGCCACCGCAGTCTGCTCAGCGGGCGAGTAGGTCGGTTCGGCCTGCGTGGAACTTGGACCGCTGGCGACGTCCGAATCGTCTTCGGTGACAGGAGTCTTCGTCGGCTCAGGGACCGCAGTTTGCCTGGGTTCGGTCGTTGGTTCCTGCGTCGGGGTTCCTGGTGGCAACTCGGCCACGGTCTGAATCTCGGGAGTGTTGTCTTCGAACCGATCGCGAATTGCGGAGTACTCGGGCAGGAGCCCACCTTGCCAGGCGGCGATTCCGGCGATCGCCAGAAAGAGGGCGGCAAAGCGCATGGCCCAGGCGCGGCGATTGCGGCGTTCGCGGTTATCCATGCCGTCGAGCGGCTTGAGATTCCAGTCGTTCTGGCGCGGAATGACATTTGCCGCAGGGTCGACCGCGCCGGCCGCCAGTTGAGGCGTGCCGGACCAATCCGGCATGGGATCGGGCGGTGGGGCGATTGGCGGAAAATCATCGTCATCGAGAGCGGCATAGACCGGGAAGGGGGGCAGTGGATCGACCGGCGCCGGGCTATGCTTGCGCCCATAGGGCGCGGGGCGCGCCGGAATGATCGGTTCGTCATCGAGGAACATGCTCGAATCCCAGGTCGGGTATTCGGGCTCATACCGTTCTCTCGGAGTGAGCACATCGACCAGTTCGGCGGCGGCCAGACGCCCCTCGCGCACAATGATCGTGATCGATTCGGGGAGCCGCTGCCCGGGAGTGAGCACTTGCAATCCGACATTGCCGGTGCGGCGCATGGTTGGTGGCGCATAGAGCCATTCGTGCCGGATATCGAGCGCGACCGCCCCGCCGCGGATGAGCGCCAACCGCTCGTTCGTGACGACCAGGAGGCAGGCGAGATCGGTGTCACCACCCGCGACGAGGATCTGCCCCTCCCAGAGAATGCCTTCGGCCTGGAGTTGGCGCCAGGCGCTGCCGCGGGGGCGGCCAACGATGGGCAAGTCGTCTGACATGGGTGAGTCCCTCTCGAGCGGTTCAGCATCCGCGCGTTCCAGCAACACGCGCGGTAAACGGGTTTTGGTTTCCGGTGACCGTTGGGGGGACGGGGAACCGGCTCGGGCGGGGGCTGTGACAAGCCGTGACAATCAGGCATACGTACACAGTGTACGTACAGTCTAGCACAGGGACGTCTACCGGTACGAGGGTCTGCAAGCAGGGAATTTCCTGAGACAGACTGGACGAGCTTCGGTCAGAGTCCAGGCCAACGCTTCCAATCGTCGTGGTCGATGCCCTGAACCTCAAGAGGTGAGTGCCAGATCGTTCTGGGGACCGATCTGGCGTTTTGTGAAACGAATCACAAGCGCAATGCGTTCTGATCTCCAGAGGGAATGCACGAGCACATGCTGGGGTGCGAGATCAGATGGACACACAACGATTCGACGCGCTGACCCGGGGGTTCGGCACGCGCGCTACTCGGCGGGAGGCTTTACGCTGGATCGGGGCTGGTGTCCTGGGTTCGCTCGGTTTTTCTCGTGTAGCGACCGTTGCCAGGGCGCAAGCGGAACCGGGGACCTACGGCGATCCGTGCGAACCGGTGGACGGCAGCTGTCAGGCACCGTACACCTGCTTCGAGGCGATATGCGATCTTCCTCGCGGTTGCGTGGGCAACGGGCAACCGTGTGTGGACGACTTTCCGTGCTGCGCCGATGAAGGACTTACCTGTGTCGAGGGCATTTGCTCGATAGCCACCGAAACGAGCTTGCCCGCCACCGGGATTGGGATTCCACACGATACTGAACGCGTTGCGGGATTGGCGCTTGCCGGGGCGGCGGTGCTGGTCGCGGGCAAGCTGATCCGTGACAAGGAACGCGATCCGGAGCTGTAGTGTCGACATGCGCGGATTCGCGCTAGCTGCTCATCTGCACCAGGCGTTCGCTCAATTCCGGAGATGCCGATGATCGTCGATGCCCATGCCCATATCTTTCCGCAGCTTGCCGGGGCGAGCGGCTACCCGTCGGAAGCGGATCACCGGCGGTTTCTTCAGCTCTACATCGCCACGCATGGGGAACCGGTCTATCGGCTGCGGGATTCGGCGATCGTGCCGGAGGCGGCATCGGTACTCTTTTCGGGGAAACTCGATTCGCTCGATCGGCTCAACGACGATGCCGGTTTTCGCGTTGGACGCTGCGGGCGATTCGAGTGGGAGTTCGAGGGCGAGACGCACTATCGCTCGTTCCTGCCGCCTTCCTTACAAGATATGGTGGCGCCGGTCGACTTTCTGCTGCAGTCGATGGCGCGTGCTGGTGTCGACTTCGCGGTGCTGCAGAACGCTGGTCTCTATGGGCGACTGAATGCCGAATTCGCCGAAGCGGTGCGGGCGCATCCAGGGAAGCTCATCGGGCTGGCGGACGCGCGGCCATCCGAAGCGCACACTGCCGATGAATGTGCCCGGCTCACGCATGCCGTGCAGGAAATGGGGCTGCGCGGCGTCTATTTCGCCAACCGCGGATTCATCACCGGCGGGTATCTCCATGCCATCGACGATCCCGCGCTCGCTCCCTATTGGGAAACCGTGCGCTCATTGGGAATTCCGATCTACTGGGAAATCCTTGGTGTGCCGATGCCAACACCGGAGACCTATCTCGGCGAGCTCGACCGGCTCGATCGATGGCTGCAGCGGTATCCGGATATCCCGTGCGTGCTGACACATGGGTTCGCACCCGAGCTGCTGGATGGGACGATTCCCGATCCGGTGCGGAGTCTGCTGGGGCGTGAGAACCTGATGGTGGAGCTGCTCTATCCCATCCACTGGGGACGGTTGCACGACTATCCGTGGCCGGAGTTGCGTCCAGTCATCGAACAACAACTTCGCCTGGCGGGCGCCTCGCGTCTGGTCTGGGGTTCGGACATGCCGAATGTCGAGCGCAACTGCACCTATCGACAGTCACTGGAATATCTGCCGCGGATACTGGGCGATGTCATTCGACCTTCAGAGCTGGGTGCGAT
>JAWKPF010000091.1 GCA_041390825.1 Thermomicrobiales bacterium | reverse complement strand
TCGAGTTCGGCGGCGGGCAACTCCGCCGACCGCATCGCCAGGTCGACTGTCGTCCTGGCCAGGATACGATCGAGAATCGTGCCGGTCGTAAGCAGACCGTCGCCGCTCACAGCGCCGACCCACTGGACGACTGGCGACTTGCCTGCACGAACCGTTCAAGCGTGTCCGCGGCTCTGCCACTGTCGATGGTAGCGGCTGCGAGCTCGACGCCTTGCCGGACGTTTTCCACGACACCAGCGGCATACAGACCGGCGCCCGCATTGAAGAGCACCACGTCGCGCATTGGTCCCTGTGCACCGGCCAGAATGCGCAGGGTGATCTGGGCATTGTGCGCAGCGTCGCCACCGGCCAGAGCTTCCACACTGGCTCGTTTCAGCCCGGCATCCTGAGGGCCAATGGCGTACTCGATCGCCTCACCTCGTTCCGCATCGAACTCCACGACGTGCGAATCCTCGCCGAGACCGAGCTCATCGAGTCCCTCCGGTGAATACACGACCAGCACCCGATCGCTGCCGAGTCGACCCAATGCTTCGGCCATCATTCGCGCTGCGGACGGTGCGCTGACGCCGATGATCTGTCGTCGCAGTCCAGCCGGATTGGTCATCGGACCCAGGAAGTTGAACACCGTGCGCACCCCGATTTCGCGACGGGTCGGACCGGCATGGCGAAATCCCGGGTGGTACGACGGGGCGAACATGAACCCAATCCCTACATCGCGAATCGACGCCGCTACAGCGTCCGGCGAGAGGTCGATAGTCACGCCCAGCGCTTCCAGAACATCGGCTGAGCCGCTCTGGCTTGTGACTGAACGATTGCCGTGTTTGGCCACGCGCACATCAGCGCCGGCGATGACGATCGCTGCGGTGGTCGAAATATTGAAAGTACCTGAATCGTCGCCACCCGTTCCGCAGGTATCGATGATTGGTCGATCGTCGGGTACGGTGACCCGCTGCACATGATCGCGCAACGCTCTGGCGAACCCGGTCAGTTCGTCGACGGTCTCGCCGCGCACCCGCAATGCGGTGATCAGCGCGGCGATCTGGGAAGGCGTCGCCTCGCCAGACATGATGGCATCCATCACATCCGTGGCCTGCTCCTCTGTCAATGCTCCGCCATCGACGATCGTTTTGATGGCGTCGCGGGCACTGAGTCTGGGTTTCGTCGTCAACTCTGACATGACCTAGTACCCCACGAGTACGGGAGCGGCGCGCCGCACCGTCGTTTCCTGCGTTGACGAGAGGAAGTTGGCCAGCGGAGTCGCACCCACCGGCGTCAGAATCGACTCAGGGGTGGAACTGCACCCCTTCGATGGCGAGCGTTCGGTGCCGGAGTCCCATGACAATGCCGTCATCGGTCTCATTGCCGTGATTTCCAACTCGTCCGGCAGGGACTCCCGTTCGACGATCAGGGAGTGGTAACGGGTGGCCACAAACGGACTGGGAGGTTCTCGAACACGCCCTGATTCGTGTGATAAATCACCGACACCTTGCCATGCATCAATCGAGGCGCCTTCAGGATAGTGGCTCCGAACGCAGCGCCGATAATGCGATGGCCCAAAGACGGGCACCCAGAATCGGTATCCGCCCGGCAAAGTGCGCGATGACCGGTACCGAAATCGCCTCGGCCCGGAGTGCAGGGACCCGGTGAGACGACGATTCCCTGCAGATCGCCCATCGATGTCTTCAATCACATGGACGTCGATGGCGTCGTTGCGCACAACTTTAACCTCGGGACCGAGTTCGGTCAGGAACTGATAGAGATTGAAGGTGAACGAAATCGTAGTTGTCGATGAGTAGAATCATGACTGTGCTCCCATGGCATCAGGCCCGAATTCTTCGTACTCGATGCGTTCAGCGAACTCGATGGCTCGCATGAGAGCCCGCATCTTGTGAAATGTTTCCGCGTATTCTCCATCGGCGGTACTGTCGGCCACGACGCCACCACCAGCCTGCAACGACGCCACGCCATCGCTGTAGACGAGGGTCCGCAATGCGATGCAGGTGTCCATGCCACCCGCAAAGTCCATATAGCCAACGGCACCGGAATAGGGTCCGCGTTTATCGACCTCCAGTTCGGTGATGATCTCCATCGCCCGCACCTTGGGAGCGCCGGAAACGGTCCCGGCCGGGAAACAGGCGCGCAGTGCATCGAAACAGTCAAGTTCCGGCGCGAGATCCCCCTCCACATGCGTCACGATGTGCATGACGTGTGAATATCGGTCGATCTCCATGAATCGCGGCACGCGAACGGTTCCCGACCGGGAAACGCGGCCAACATCGTTGCGGCCCAGGTCGACCAGCATCACATGCTCGGCACGTTCCTTTTCGTCGGCGAGTAGCTCGGTAGCCAGCGCTGCATCCTGCTCGGGCGTCTGACCGCGGGGGCGAGTGCCGGCAATGGGGTGATTCGTCACCACCCCGTCCTCCAGCCGGACCAGCAGTTCTGGCGACGCTCCCACGATGTGGTGATCGACGAAATCGAGATAGAACATATACGGTGAAGGGTTGACGGCGCGCAATGCGCGGTAGATGGTGAACGGATGCACAGGCGTCGGCACGTCAAGTCGATGCGAAAGGACAACCTGGAAGATATCGCCCTCCAGAATGTATTCCTTCGCGCGTTCGATCATATGGTCATAGTGGCTTCGCGAAGTGTTGGGGATCAGTCGGTCGTCGATCGGCAGAGGAGGTTCCGGTATACCGTGAGGCAATGGCGGCAGCGGTGCTCTCAGCCTGCTGATCGTTGCTTCGATCCTGGCTGTCGCTGCCTCGTATGCGCTGCGAATCGACCGGGCATGACGAAGATCGACGTGGCTGACAACCTTGATCGTGCGTTCCAGATTGTCGAAGACCAGAAGCCCATCGACGATCATGAAAGAACCATCCGGCAGTGAGCGTCCCGCTCCCTTGGCCCTTCCCACTCGCGGTTCGAACGCATTTACCGCCTCGAATGACAGGTAGCCGACCGCACCGCCAAGAAAACGGGGTAACGGCAATCCCGGCATCCGGCTCGACTGATACTCGGACAGCAAATCGCGCAACACCTGAAGGGGGTCGCCATAGGACTCGGCCGTGTCCACGCCGTCACGCGAAAGATGGGCCAGATCGTTCCGAAACGTTAGCGTGGCCACCGGTCGAGATCCGACGAAGGAATAGCGAGCAACGCGCTCGCCCCCCTCGATACTCTCCAGAATGAAGCAGGGGGTCTCATCCCGCAGTTTGGCCAGGGCTGTTACCGGTGTTTCGGTGTCCGCCATCACTTCGCGATAAATCGGCACCAGTCGGGGCGGCGTCTTCTCGCTGGCCAGCCAGTGCTCCAGTTCTTCCAGCGATGGCGAAAAGGCGCCTCGTTGCGCGACTGGCGGTTTCGATGAGAGTGCGGTAACCATTCTGGTGCCTCCTGGCGGTCCGGCGTTTGGACAACAAAAAACCCCCGTCCCTGAAGGGACGGAGGCGATGTGCCTTCCGCGGTACCACCCTTGTTGGGAGTCTCACGACTCCCCGCTCGACAAGTACGGGCCGGTACGTCCGGCCGATACCCCGCTCCCGTTAACGGTGGAGAAACCGGCGACGCCTACTCGACAAACGGGTTGTCTTTCGGGTCACGACTCACGGATCCATTCGGCGCCCACCCGGCGTCGGGCTTTCACCATCCCCGACTCGCTCTGCCCGGCGTTTCCGGCACGTACTCGTTCCGATCACAGTCGCTGCGATCTTCAACATGAAGTGAATCTATCAGGAATGGCAAACCGATGTCAACGA
>JAWKPF010000090.1 GCA_041390825.1 Thermomicrobiales bacterium | reverse complement strand
CCATAGGTACCGTCGAGTCTGGAAGTAGCCGGAGGAATCGGAACCTGAAAACCTATCGGAGGCAAAGAGCGCAAAGGCAACAGCAGACGCCAGCGTCCCAACGCCCAGGAGTTTCCACCCGTGCTCGATGGGATGAGCCAGAAGGATCACCGCGATTCCAACGGCAATGCCGATGATCGCGCCCCGCGAAAACGTGGTTGCGACGCCAAGCAAGGTCAGTGCTGAACAGACCCGAAAGAGCCACCCCCAGCGCGAGTGAAGCAACAGCGCTGGTCCCAGTGCGAGCATGAAGGCACGTTCCAGGTAGAGAGCCAGATTGTTTGGATGGAGATAGGTAGCTGTGGATCGCTGGACCTCGTCGACCGAGAATGAGGTACTTGCAAACCCCAACTGCCAGATCGCTGCCAACCCAACGGCAGCGGCTGGCAAGACCAACGCAGTCGTAAGCGGTGCGGGCCCCTCTCGGGCGATCGCCCGTCTCGCCAGCAGGAAAAGCAGCAGGGGTTCGAGGATGACCCAGCGCCACGTTCGCAGTGCTTCGGCGCGGTGTGAATCGAACGGCATCCAGATGAGCGAAAGCGATCCAATGATGAACAGCGCGATCGGAAGGATCCAAACGACCTCGAAACCGGGATGCAGCTGCACTCGCCCCTGACGGTTCTCCGAATAGTCGTACGCAATCCGAAGCAGCGTTCCGGCAAGAGTCGCCAGGATTCCGATTTCCAGCAACCCCAGGTGCAGCGACCCGACCTCGATCGGGTGGAATACGAGCGGAATCGCTGCGCATGCGCCGTACAGAGCGCCCTCAGGGGAAACCACCGCAAGCAGCACGGCAGTAACGATACATGCACCCACGAACGGCGTGCCGGACAGCTGCCAGGCGGTTGCCCCGATCGCCAGGGTCGCTGCCCAGATGACGAGCGATCGCTGGCCAGCGCCGAAATCGCTTCTCTCGTTCTGAATCATCGTGTGCGTGGCATCGGCCGCCAATCCGGCAACGACGGCAACTGGGGACCTTGTGTCGCCGCGCCGCGCGGGCGCATCAATCCACCGCGTTCGGCTGCAACCATGGCGATTTCACGCAACGCCACGACCGTCATCGCAAGCGCAGTGACGAGCGCAACCACCACCGGCCACCGCAAAGGCGGGTCGCGCGAGACGACGGCCCCGCCGATCGTGAGCTGTCCGGGATCGGACATGGTCAGGGTGAGCTTATGCACGCCATCGTCCAGGTTGGAAGCGAGCGACACCGCAATATCCTGAGCCTGGTAGTAGGTCAGATCGATCGTCGAGGCGCCATCGTCGTCGCCCCAATCGGGCAGCGGAGCCCCATCCAGTGTTGCGCGAATCAACCCCGCATCTGGGCTGCGACGCAGATAGACCACGATGCCGGTGCCCTCGAATGTGATCGTTGTGGTCGCGCCAACCTCGCTCGTCGTCTTGAAGACGCGTCCGTCGAGGTGTTGATCGTTCCATGCGCCGCCGTAGGTCACCGGTCCTGAATCCATCGGA
>JAWKPF010000089.1 GCA_041390825.1 Thermomicrobiales bacterium | reverse complement strand
AGTGTTGGCGACACTGAAAATGACGATGTTGGTTTCCACCGGCGTGCGCAGGAGCTCGATACCGGGAACGTTGCCGATCCCTTCCGCGAGCACTTTGGCGTTTTCGTGGTCTTCGGCCAGCCGTTCGACGTTATGTTCGAAGGCATAGATGCCGGCAGCGGCAATGATGCCCGCCTGGCGCATCGCCCCACCCAGCCGATGCTTCCACAGTCGGCCTTCCTCGATGAATTCAGCCGATCCCGCGATGACCGCGCCAACCGGCGCGCCGAGGCCCTTGGAGAGGTCGATCCAGACTGAATCGGGATAGGACGCAATCACGGAAACCGGCGTGTCGCTGCCAACCGAGGCATTCATCAGGCGAGCGCCGTCCATGTGCAGTTTCATTCCCGCTTCGTCACAGAGGGCGCGAAGACCAGCCAGAGTCTCCAACGGCCAGATCTTGCCGCCTCCCTGGTTGGAGGTATTCTCGACCGAGATCATCGCTGACTTGGATGTGTGGGTTCCCCGGTTGCTGAGATAGGACCGCACCTGCTCCGCAGTGAAGACGCCGCGTTCTCCCTCGAGACCACGCATCATGACGCTGGCGAAAATAGCTGGGCCACCCCCTTCCGCGATATTCGGATGCGCGCGACGCTCGAGGATGACGGCATCGCCCGGGCGGCAATGAACCGCAAAGGCAATGGCGTTGCACATCGTTCCGGACGGGACGAAGAGCGCGGCTTCTTTTCCGGTGAGTTCGGCAGCCATCTCCTGCAGGCGATTGACCGTTGGATCCTCGCGATACTGTTCGTCGCCAACCTCTGCTTCGGCCATCGCCCGGCGCATCCCCGCCGATGGCTTGGTCAAGGTATCGCTTCTGAAATCGATCACACTGATCCTCCGGATTGCGGCCGCCCATCCAATTCGAGGGCCATTCTATCCGGTCGATTGCGGCTTGGGATATCGGGAATCCGGCAGCGCTTTGAATCGTGCTATCCTCCGGCAGCGCCTAACCCGTCCGACACCGAAACCAGAGGCGGATGTTCACCTATCTGCAGCGCGTTCGGTCGTTCAACCCCGATGTCAAACTCATCCTGGTGTATTGCCTCCTGGCCAATATTGGCTTCGGAGTGATCGAGCTCATCTTCAATTTCTACCTGCTCGAACTGGGATACCGGGAGGACTTCATCGGCCAATGGCGCGCGGTGGCGACGCTCTCGGTTGCCGCGGCATCGCTCGGAATGGGAGCCGCGATCAACCGTTTTGGAAACTGGCGGGTGCTGGTGACCGGGTTCGCGGTGCTGTGCATTTCCAGCTTCGGCCTCGGACTGTCGACCAACCAATGGCTGTTGATGATCCTGGCGGTGGCCTACGGGGCGTCGCTGGCGTTCCTGATCAACCCGGTGCTGCCATTCATCATGGATCACGAACGTCAGGAGTACCGGCAGTACGCATCGGCAGTGTCGCTCTCTGTCGTGAACCTCTCGCTCATGGTTGGTTCGCTGATGGGCGGTTTCGCGCCCGATTTCTTCGCGCGGATCGCGCCGTCGATCGACGAAGGCTCGGTGATGGCGTATCGGGCAGCGATG
>JAWKPF010000088.1 GCA_041390825.1 Thermomicrobiales bacterium | reverse complement strand
ATGTTTGGCCCCACGAGCTCGGGCGGCGCATCAGCGATCGGGATGGCGAGCTCTTTCGCGCGCGCATGCTGGCCGAGCCCAAAGCTCGCCGTCGCGATATGCACATCGACCTTGGGCAGAATCGTCGGATCGGGGAGGGGCGCCAGTCGTTCCCGTGCGCCGTGACAAAGCTCGATCGATCGGTCGTACTGGCCCATGTCTTCTGCCACGATACCCATTGCCAGCAGTGCAAACCCTGCTGCCCAATCGAGCCCAACTGAATCCATCGTGGCGAGCATCGATTCGAATCGCCTGACCCCAGCCTCCTGCCGGTTTGGCAGCTGCACCAGCAAGACGCCAAACGAGTGGTCGATGCGCGCGCGCACAACTGCCGACAATTGCGACGGATCGTATCGGCCATCGACCCGTTCCATCGCACGCAGGCCATCGAGCCGTTGCCCGGAGAAGTAGTAGTACCAACCGAGCGAGGACGCGAAGACAGCAGCCATTGCGGGGTCGGTTTCACTGAGGAAATCGAGGGCGGCACGCAGATTGTCGTCATCGAGCGCGAGCGTGCCGAGCCAATGCCATCCCAGAACGGGTAAGCCGGTTGGCTTCCAGGTTGCCTCCGCTCTTGATCGGAACCAGGTCGCGTGCCGCAGCGCCGTTTGTTGTGTTGCTCCGCGAGCCACCAGCGCTTCGGCTGCGAACTGCCGGATTGCGCGGAAGAGTCGAAATCGTGGTTCGGACTCGCTGGGTTCGATACGCTGCACGAGTCCCAGGTCGACGAGCGCCTCGAGCAGGTCGAGGATGCGATCACGATCGATACGCGGCTCGATGATGTCGATCTCACATGGGTCGATGTAGAACGACGGTTGAAAGTGAATCGGCGCATCTCCCACCACCGCTTCTGCCGCTTCGAGGGCGAAGCTTCCGGCAAAGACCGAGAGGCGCTCGAAGAGCAGCGCTTCATCGGGTGGCAGGAGTCCGACGCTCCAGGCAATCGCAGATTGAAGCGTTCTATGCCGGTCTGGCGCGTCACGGGGCCCGGCGCTGAGCAATCCAAGGGGTGTTGCCAGGCGCGTGAGCAACGCTTCCGGAGAGAGTATGTTGCTGCGTGCCGCAGCCAGTTCGATGGCGAGCGGCAGGCCGTCCAATTGGCGGCAGACCTCTGCAACCGCCACGGCATTGCTTGCGGTGAGCTCGAAGGACGGTCGCACCGTTTGCGCGCGCCGCACGAACAGCTCGATCGAGGGAATCGTTGCAATCGCGGCCAGTTCTTCCTCGGTCAGTGGTCGAGCGCTGGATCGTTCGGCCACGCGGAGCGGTTGCACCGGGTAGACCCGCTCGCCCGAAACATTCAGCGGCGCCTGGCTGGTGATCAGGGCGCGAACCCCGGAAGCTCCCATCAGGCACGCGTTGAGCGCCGGAGCAGCCTCGCGTAACTGCTCGAAGTTGTCGATGACCAGGAGCATCGAGCGATCTGAGACGAAACCTGAGAATCGCTTGGCCGCATGGTCGCCGTCAGGGAGTCCGATCGCACGAAGGAGCACAGGCAGCACGGCATCGCTATCGGTGAGTGCCGAGAGATCGATGAAGACCACGCCGTCCGTGAAACGATCCGCCACGTGCTGCGCGACGGCAATTGCCAAGCGCGTCTTGCCGACACCTGCGGTCCCGGTCAATGTGAGGATCGGTCCGGATTCGGACCAGAGTAGCTGCTCGATGGCAGCGATTTCGGCCTCCCGCCCGACCAGCGACGTGAATGGCCGGGGAAGCGCCGAACGAGATGGAGCAG
>JAWKPF010000087.1 GCA_041390825.1 Thermomicrobiales bacterium | reverse complement strand
CACACAGTGCCATCCCACGTCTGCGTTCATCCGATGAACCTCACCGGTCGTGCTGGATCCAGCGTGCGAACGACCTTTCTTTCCCTGCGCAATCGAAACTTTCGGCTCTTTTTCATCGGTCACCTGATTTCGAACACCGGGAACTGGCTCACCAACGTGGCGTTGACGCTGCTGGTGCTCAGCCTGACCGACAACGGACTGGCAGTCGGCATCCTGGCAGCTTGCCAGTACGGCCCGGTCTTCTTTCTCTCCGCCTGGGCCGGGGCGGTTGCCGATCGATCGGACAAACGACGCTTCCTCTTCATCACCCAATCGCTCTCGATGCTGCAGTCGTTCGCGCTCGCCATCATGGCATTCATGCCAAACCCGCCCCTACCGGCGTTCTACGTGCTTGCCGTTCTGGGAGGCATCCTGCTCTCGTTCGACAACCCGCTGCGGCGCTCGTTCGTCCCGGAAATGGTGCGGCAGGACGACATTGCCAACGCGGTTGTGCTCAACAGCCTGGTCATCAATGTGTCGCGCATCTTCGGGCCGACGCTCGCTGGACTGCTCATCGTCACGCTCGGCTACGGTTGGTGCTTCACGATCGATGCGTTCTCGTATCTTGCGGTGCTGATCTGCCTCTTCATGATGCGCCCGGAAGAACTACGCCGCCGTCCACCGAAACCACGCGCGAAAGGCGAGGTACGCGACGGAATCCGCTACATTCGATCCGTGCCGGTCCTCTGGATCCCAATGGCGATGCTCGCGGCCATCGGGATCCTGGCCTACAACTTCACCGTCACGCTGCCCCTCTTCGTTACCGGTGCGCTGCATAGTAACGACGCCATGTTCACCCTGCTCTATGCCACGTTCAGCTTTGGTTCGGTGGTGGGAGCGCTCGTCGTCGCCAATCGAGGGCTGGTGTCGGTCCGCACCATTGTGATTGGCGCTGGGTTGCTCGGTCTGTGCATGCTGGCGCTGGCAAGCATTCCGAGCGTCCGCGCGGGGTTTCCGATCATGCTTCTCCTTGGCGCGGCGAGCATCCTTTACATGACATCCACAACCGCCAATGTGCAAGTGACCGCCCGTCCAGACATGCATGGGCGGATTCTGGCGTTGCAAAGCTCGTTGATGATTGGTGGAACCCTGATCGGGGCGCCCGTGCTCGGGTTCCTGGCGGATGTGGCAGGAACCCGGGCGCCGATTGTGCTTGGCGGTTTGGTCTGCATCGGAGCGGCAATCCTCGGAGGCTACGCATTGCGGGCCCAGGCTCCGGAAGCGATCCGCGCTCACAGAGTTCCGTCCAATACAAGCTGATTTCGCTGCTGGAGAGCGAGCGCTTTGCGGTGGGAGGTTTGCAATCGACCCATCTTCGCCGCCTTTGTCACGATCCTGCAAGGCTTCAGTCAGGGACGCAACGAGGTAGTCACGTTCCCGGCGTACACTCATGCTCGGCGCTGTCGCAGGCACGCCCTTCGATCGCAGGGAGAGCTTCTCGATGACGAACCCGAGATTCGTAGACGCCGAGGAAGCGTTGCGGCCGGTGCAATCCGGCGACCGCGTCTATTTGCACGAAGCAGCCATGGCGCCGCTCGAGTTGATGGACGCGCTTTGCGACCGGGCAATGGAGCTGACCGGCGTCGAAACCGTTTCGATCCATACCGACGGTCCGGCCCCGCATGTCGATCCGAGATTGCAGGGTCATCTTCGGCACAACGCGCTGTTCGTCGGCTCGAACGTGCGCGCGGCGGTAAACAATGGCCGCGCCGACTACACGCCCGTCTTCCTTTCAGAAGTGCCGAACCTTTTCCGAGGGCCGCTGCCGCT
>JAWKPF010000086.1 GCA_041390825.1 Thermomicrobiales bacterium | reverse complement strand
ATCGCCATCCGTGGTGACGATCGCGAGCGAGCAGAGCTCCGGCACATCGGTGAATGGGTTGCTCCAGATCATGGCTGCCGAGAGTGTTTCGCCCGATTCCTCGAGCTGCACACACCGGTCGACGGTTTTTCGGATCTTGCCGGATGCCGTGATCAGCTCGTCCCCTCGAACGAGCGCCGGTATGCGCACCACCGCCGTTACTGGTCTGGCGCCCTCCTGCAGGATCCTCAGGAGCAACCGCGCCGCGCGACGACCGGTGGAATCGAAGTCCTCATGTGGATAGGTGTGGTAGACGGAAAAGGCATTCGCGTTTTCCAGCATCCGGTTGGTCAAAATGCCGTGCAGATCGAGCGACGCAACGATCGGTATTTCGGAGCCGGCGATCTTGCGGATCTCCTGGAGCAGATAGCCCTCGGGATCGAGCTCGTCGGTCGTCGCCATCGCGCCATGCAGCGCGACATAGATGCCATCTACTCCGTCGATGTTGGCGCGCACGAGATCGAGCAACTCCGATTCCATCGTGTGCCAGGCATCTGCCGCCAGAATGCCGCCCGAGGTGATGAGCTGGGCGCTGTAGCTGCCGACGACATCGACTCCCGCCTCAGCGAAGACTTCGAGCGCTCCTCCGACTTCCGTCCGCCGTCCGCGGTGGGACTCGAGAAACGCGTCCCCGCGACCAATGATGAAATCACCCAGTCCGGTATTCACCGGATTGAAGCTGGAGACTTCTTGACGGCATTCGGCAATCAGGATCTTCACGGCATTCCTCCCCAGTCCCTGGGCAATCGAAGCAATGCCGGAAGTAAAGCAGTTTGACGGTTTGCGCGCGCACGCCGATGGGCTGGTTGGAAACACATTCCGCCGATCGACTCTGGACTTGTCGAATTACTGCGTTGTCCCGGTTGACAGACCGTGCAGCTCGCTGTATAAAACCAATAGGTTAATTAACCGATTGGATAACTACAGGCGTGAACGACGACCATCTCGATCTGATCTTCGCAGCACTCGCGGACTCAACCAGGCGGGCGATTCTTGCTCGGTTGGCGACAGGTGAGGCGACGGTCAATGAGCTCGCGGAACCATTCGATATCAGCTTGCCGGCCATCTCGAAGCATCTCAAGGTGCTGGAGCGGGCGGGTCTGATCAGCCGGAGCAAGGATGCCCAGTGGCGACCATGCCGCCTGGAACCCGCTCCGCTGGAAGAGGCAAGGAGCTGGATCGAAACGTACCGCGAGATTTGGGAGGAGTCGTTCGCCCGTCTCGATGACCTCTTGCTGGAGCTTCAGGCATCGCACGAGCCTGGCACTCAGGAAGAGATCGAACGCCAGGAAAGGACGAATCGAACGTGAGCAGTTCCGAGAACAAACTCAAAGCAGAAATCGTTTCCGATACCGAAATCACCATGCAGCGGTCATTCCGGGCGCCGCGTGAGTTGGTGTACCGCGCCTTTACCGAACCTGACCTGATTGCCAAATGGTGGGGGCAGCGCAGTTCCACGACGATCGTCGACAAGTTCGACGCGAGGGTCGGGGGCGAATGGCGCATTATCCAGCGTGCACAGGATGGAACCGACTATGCGTTCCGGGGCGAGTTCCTGGAGCTCACTCCGCCAAGCAAGGTCGTGCAGACCTTCGAGTTCGAACTGATGCCGGGACACATTTCGACCGATTCGATGACGTTGACCGAAGTCGAGGGGGGCACGCTGGTGCGCATCGACTCGACGTTTGCCTCGAGGGAGGATCGCGACGGCATGCTGCAGTCCGGAATGGAAGCGGGCGCCAATGAGTCGTACGACCGGCTCGAGGAATTGCTGGCGACGATGGCATAGCCTTGATTGGCGAAGAAACCGCAATGAGACACCGGCGCCAAGCGCGCCGGTGTCTCATTCGGGATTCCAGGCTTCCTGGCAAACCCGCGGAGCAAGGGAGCCGATCGAGTCGCGACGGAGCGGATTTTCAGCGCGGTCCGAGTTCCTTGAGTGGACGGACTTCGACCACTCCGAGATGGGCCGATGGGCTCCTGGCCGCGATCCGAATGGCGTCGTTCAGATCGTTGGCTTCGATGAGGTAGTAGCCGGCAATTTGCTCGCGCGTCTCGATGAACGGGCCGTCTGTAATCGACATCTGACCGCCACGAACCCTAATGACCGCACCACTCGATGGACCCTGAAGTCGTGAGGCATCGATAAGGTTGCCGTGTTCGTTCAACTCCTCGAGATAGAGCTGCACGCGCTCTATGATCTGCCCAAACTCTGCGTCGGTATACGCATCGAGTTTCTCCGGGTC
>JAWKPF010000085.1 GCA_041390825.1 Thermomicrobiales bacterium | reverse complement strand
GGAGGACGAACACAACCGCGCCTCCTACCGACACGGTGTGCACGTCGGCCCCGGTGAGCTCATAGAGTTCGGCATCGAGCTCATCGGGCACCACCTCCACCCGCGAGCGTGAGCTGGCCCGAATGAGCTCCAGGCACTCGGAAACGCGTTCGTCCTCGACGCCCATGAGGACGGTGGAATTGCCCGCCCGCAGGAATCCCCCGGTGCTCTGAATGCGCGTGACGCGGAATCCAGCGCTTGTGACATTTCGAAGCAGGGGATCCGTGTCGTACGCTTGCACAATCGCTACGATGAGTTTCACTTGCCGGTCACCTTCCGTCTGGTCGTCTGGTGCGTTGCTGTGAAAAGTTCGTCGCTGAGGGCGTGCACGTGGGTTCCGATCCGAAAACGTCAGGACGCTTGCTTGCGTCACTCGCATGGACCGAGATCAGCGAATCGCTTGATTCGCGCTCGATCGTTCTTCTGCCGATAGGCGCCGTCGAGGCGCATGGTCCCCACCTGGGACTCGACACGGACGTCATTATTGCGCAAGCCGCCGCTGGGAGCGCGGCTCATCGATTCCAGGCGATAGGCCGCCAGGCATGGATTGCGCCGCCGATTTGGTACGGCGTCTCGTTCGTCGGCGCTTCCTTTCCAGGTACAACGCCCGTGGCTCCCGAGCCGTTCCGCTTGTATCTCGAGTGGGTGTTGCGCGGGTTGAGCGCGATGGGACCGTCTGATGTGGTGGTTGTCAATGCCCACCTGGAACCAGCGCATTTCGATGCGATTCTCGATGCGTGCGCAACCGTCTCGGCAGATGTTGGCCGGGTGATCCATGCCGTCGACTACCGGCAACGGGGCTGGGCTGAGCGGTTGGGCGCCGAGTTTTCCGGCGGAAGTCGGCACGCTGGGAGCTATGAGACGTCTATCGTGCTTGCGGCGAGTCCCGACTCGGTGCGAACCGATTTGCTTGCCGATCTCGAGCCGGTGTCGATCGATCTTCCCGCGGCGCTGAGGTCGGGTGCGAGCACGTTCGACGAAGCCGGCGGGTCATTGGCCTACTTTGGGAATCCCGCTAGTGCGTCTGCCGAGGAGGGCAAACGGCTTCTTGCGGAACTGGGGGCGATCATCGTCGAGAGCTACCTGCAGAAAGTCGACAGACCATGAGCGGCGCGCATTCGCTCCATCTGACCGAAACCGAGCGCGGCATGCTGGCGGGTGACGATGGCCCGGCGGCGGCGCTTGCCATGCGCATCCTCACCCGGGTTGCTCCGCTCTACGGAGCCAACCGCTTCATCGAAGTCACGAAAGCGCACATCGACGGCATTGTCTACGAGGGAAATGCAGGCCTCGCGTTTGCGGAAAGGTTGGCCGACCTGGGGGGACGGGTACGGGTGCCAACCTCGCTCAATGTCATGTCGATGGATCGCACCAATTGGCGAGCGCTTGGCCAGGATCCGCAGTTTGCCGACAATGCTTACCGGCTCGGCATGGCCTATGTGCGCATGGGCGCAGTGCCGGGTTTCACCTGCGCTCCTTATCACACCGAGGCGACTCCGGTCTTCGGAGAGCAAATCGCGTGGTCCGAATCGAATGCCGTCGCCTATGCAAATTCGGTCATCGGCGCCCGCACCAACCGATACGGAGACTATCTCGACATTTCCTGCGCCCTCACCGGGCGGGTTCCGGCGTCGGGTCTGCATTTGACCGAGCATCGGAAAGGAACGCATCACTTCCGCCTCGCTGGCATATCACGCGCGTTGCAGGAGCGCGACGATTTCTATCCGGTGCTTGGCTATCTGCTTGGGCAATCAGTTTCCAGCGGCGTGCCCGTGATCGACGGGCTCGACGTCGATCCGACCAGCGATCAACTGAAGGCGCTGGCGGCAGCAGCGGCTTCATCCGGCGCAATCGCGTTGTTCCATATCGTTGGCGTGACTCCTGAGGCTCCCGATTTGGAGCACGCGTTTCAGGGCGAGCGGCCGTCGCAGTCGGTTCTCGTCACGCCAGAGCAGCTGCGAGCGGTGCGGAACACACTCACGACAGCAACGTCGGCAGACGTCGATGTGGTGGCGTTTGGGAGTCCCCATGCCAGCCTGCGCGAGTGTGTCGAACTCGCTGAACTGATGCGCGGACGACATGCGAAGCCCGGCCTGCAGGTCTATCTGACCACAAGCCGAGCCATCAAGGAGATTCTGGAGCGCACCGGCGCGTTGCACGAGATCGAGACCTTTGGAACAAGTGTGGTAGTGGATACCTGCATTGCGGTAGCGCCATTGGTGAAACCAGGCGCGAAGGTATTGATGACTAACTCGGGGAAATACGCGCATCACGGGCCGGGGATCATCGGTGTCGACTCGATCTACGGCTCGACACGGGAATGCATCGAGGCTGCCGTCAGCGGCCGGGCAGCGGTGGACGATTCGGCATGGCGGTAGCGCGCATTTGCGGCAAGCCGCTGGTCGACG
>JAWKPF010000084.1 GCA_041390825.1 Thermomicrobiales bacterium | reverse complement strand
GGGAACGGCCGGTGTCGTTTCCTGGATGCAAGTCACTCCCCCGGAAACCTCCAGTGGCTCTCCCTACAAAGAGTCCGAGTACGACCGCTGCCGGCGCCGCATGACTGCTGAGGTGAGCGCGGCCGCCCGGGGCGCCTTTGCCGCCGGAGCGGCCAAGGTGACGGTCAACGACTATCACAATGCCAACCTGAACATCCTCATCGACGAGCTCGACGAGCGATGTCTGCTGGTTGCCGGTGGCGCCGGGCCCCTCAACTTCCTTCAGGGGATGGATGCCGACTGTGCGGGAGTCTTCTTCACCGGGTTTCACTCCAAAGCCGGCACCGTCTCGTCCGCCCTGTCACACACCTGGAGCACGAATCTCAACGATCTGCGCATTGCTGGGGAATCGACTGGCGAGTTTGGACTGATTGCCTATTGTGCGGGCGCTTTCGGAGTGCCGGTTCTGCTGGTGACCGGCGACCAAACCGCGTGCGATCAAACCGAGGCATTCCTGAAGCAGCCGGTGGCGAAAGCGGTCATCAAGGAAGGCATTTCGCAAACCGGAGCGATCAACATGCACCCCCGGGCTGCGCAGGCGCTCATCGAGGAAAGAGCGCACGAAGCGATGTCGCTCATTGGCCAGGTGCTTCCTGCTGTGCTGCCCCCGGGTTCGCCAGTCGAGTTGGAGTTCGATCATCAAACCCGCGCGGACGCTGCCGAACGCATTCATGGCGTTGCTCGGGCTGGAGCGCGCACTGTTGCGTTTCAGGCCGACGATGGGCTCGATCTCCTGGAGAAGTTCCTTGCCGTAATGCGAGCCTCCTACGTGCGGATCTCACCATGATGGCCAATCCTTCGCCTGAATCCATTCCGGTCATCGCATCAGCCGATGAGCTCGACGCATGGTTCAGGGATCATGGTTCCACCGAGACAGAGCATTGGGTTGCCTTTCACAAGAAGTCCTCGCCGCACTTCTCGGTCACGTTGGAAGAGTTGATCGATGTCGGGTTCTGCCACGGATGGGTGGACAACAAGGGTATTCGCGTCGACGAGCAGCTCCGCGCGTTGCGCTTCACTCCGAGGCGACCAAAGAGCAATTGGTCGGAGCGCAACCGCGCGCGCGTTCGCCAGCTGATCGCGGACGACCGCATGCAACCGGCAGGGCTTGCCAGGCTGCCAGACGATCTCTAGCGGCCAGCTTCGCGTTGCTGTAGGTCCGCGATCGCCTGATTGAGGCGTCGCCGTTGGATCGGAAGCTCCTCGACTTGTCGTTGGCGTTCTTCGATATCGGAGCTCCGCTCGGTCAGGAGCCGCGCGCGTTCGGCGTTGAGCTCCCGCAACCGCGCGTCGTGTTCCAGGCAACGGAGCGAAATGCCACCCCAAAGTTGCCAGTCTCCGCAGTCAGGAGAGGGGACCGCCAGATCGGCCAGGGTCACGTTCATGGGGAGCGCGCGCCCGTCGATGCTTCGATCGCGCAGGTCGGTGGCGAAGGCAAACAAAGACTGATCCAGATGGTCCGCCAGCTCGTCGCGAAGATCGCTGGAAAATTCAACGGGCACGAGCGGGCGCACGTCGACGCCGTCACCCATGAGGTCTCCATGCACGATCTGAGTTCCGCGCTCAGCCCAGTCGATTTCTTCCGAATAGCGAAAGACCTGGTCACCGATCTGGAACGACACCCGTGGAACAGGCTCCAGTTCCACCGCGATATTCGTGATCGGAGACGGCTCGAGCGCCGGAACATCGCGCGACTGGAGCGGTGTCGCCTCGGCGATTTCCTGCTCGATCGATTCCAACGCGGTTGCCAGAATGCCGAGGCGTTGCTGGTACGGGCTGTCGGGATCGCCGGAACGCTCCACCATCTCGATCTCGTGCTCGAGCGCAGCGATCCGTTGTCGCAGGCGTTCGACTCCTGGATCAGGGCTGCGCTCCGGGGCCTGTCGCGGAGGTGGGGGGACGAACCCTTTGGCGCGTGACGCGGGTGTTGGGACCTGAACCGGTTCGGGCTCGGTCGGCGTCGTCCGTTGTTTTCGAAATCGATTGAGAAATGACATAACAGTCCACTTGGTGCTAAACCAGCCATTGGTCAGAGTCTATCCGCTGCGTACCGACCTTGACCGCGCGCGGCCAGAGCGCAAGAATGCGGCGAATCGAATCGAGCCAAGCCGCGAAACGAACGGGAACTGATGTCTGCTGAAACCGAGATCACGTGGATTCCGACCGAAGACTATCTGCAACGCAGCCGATTGCTTGCATTTGCCCGCAAGCATGGTGTCGACGGATATCAGGGCCTCCAGGATTGGTCGGCGAGCGAACCGGGCGCCTATTGGGACGCCGCGGTGCGGGATCTCGGCTTTCACTTCGATCCACCGTTTGCCCAACCGGTCGACATGGCGCGCGGAAAGGAATGGGCGGAGTGGTTCCCAGGCGCTGGATTCGACTATGTGTCGAACATTTTTCACCTTGCCGCGGAACGC
>JAWKPF010000083.1 GCA_041390825.1 Thermomicrobiales bacterium | reverse complement strand
GGCCGCGATTGAATCCCTGGCCAGTGAGCTGAAAGGCGTCGGCGCGATCGAGCGGATAGAGCATCGTGGTCGCCGGATCGGCGGGCCATTCGAACTGCTCTCCTGAGTCGAGCGTCGTCCGCGCGAGCGTAACCGTGACCGTCCCGGCTGGCAGATGGTAATCCTGTTGCGCCAGGACCAAATGCGTCACGTCGGTCTCATCGGCGACGGCCGCGTCGGTGGCGGAAAGGAAATCGAACACATTGACGGGATCGGCGCGTTCGTTGCGCAACTCAGCCGATCCTCCCTTCGCCACCACGAACGCTGTTCCTGCTTCGAGAGAGACGACTCCCGCAGACGCTGCCGCCGGTGTCGCGGAAGACGCCCCCACGATCGTCAGATCGTCGCTCTCGACAGTCAACGTCCCGTTTTCGACATAGCGAACGGCGGGCGCGCTGCCGGCAGAGAGGGAATACGATCCACCGGGGGCGATGGTCGTACGGATAAACCCGAACTTGGTTTCTGCCGGAGAGGCCACGTCGAACGAAATGACGCTCACCTCCCCTTCCGCTTGGGCGGGCGTGGCGGCGGAATCCTGGGCGGAGACCGTTGAGCTTCCTGCACATGCTAGAAGCACGAGTAATCCGAAGACGGCGATCTGCTTCATGGACAGCTCCGTTCGTTGGTTGTCTGGTCGATGATGCTCAGGATCGGCTCCGCCCCCTGATCACGGGAGCGGAGCGTGCATGCAACATGTGATCACACCGAACCATCACGACGGCAGGAAGTCACCCTGCCGCGACTGCCTACATCTGGCAACTGGACGGCAGGTTCGATAGCCCAGCCAGCGAGATCGGCGCATTCGCGGTGAGATCGATACGGAGCAGGGCGCCCTGCCCTTCGGCTGTTCCATCGCCGAAGGCGGGATAGGTCAGATAGAGCGCGCCATCCGGGCCGAACCCGAGTCCAACCGGATAGTCGACATCGGTGACCAGCAGCTCCATGGTGTCGGGACCGGTCTGCTTCACGATCTGGCCACTGTGCGGCCGGAGGAACGGCGGTTCTTCCAGATTATTGGTTGCCATCATCGCCGCGTAGAGGGCGCCATCGGGGCCCATGACGAGATCGGTCATGGCCGTGAGCCCGGTCCAGGCCTCGGTGACCGTACCGTCGGCAGCAACATGCAACACGTTTGCCATTCCTTCCGGATAGGGAATCGTGGTCTCATGACCAACGTATGCGCCGCCCTCCCCATCGAGCGCGAGACCATCGGGCACCATATGGGCTTCGGAAAGGTCCGCGATCAGGGTGATCGTTCCATCGGGAGCAACGGTGATCACGCGTCCGCCCACTGCCTCGGTCAGCCAGAGCACGCCATCGCCTGCTTCCAGATCGAACAACGAGCCATCCTGCCCATAGTCAGGCGGCAGGAAGGAGGGCGGATTGGCGCGGAACCAGGTGGACAGGTCGGCGACCAGGGTTGCCGTTCCATCTGCTTCGATGCGATAGACCCCATTCGGATAGTCGGGGAGACCGCCTTCGATTCCACCGCCAGCAGAGAGGATGTACATCTGGTCGCCAAGGAAGGCAACGTCCATGACACCCCAGGTCCATCCTGCATCGGGCCAAAAGGCCGACGGAAGATTCTCGGCATATGGCGTCGCGCAGCCATCCGCGATGGTGGCAACGCTGGCGGAGAGACCGGCCATCATGCCCGTGATGGTTCCATCATCGAGCATGCCAACCTCTTCGCCCCCAATGCCAGCAAGGGCAAGATAGAGTGTGCCGTCTGGCCCCCAGGTGAAGCCGCGCGGGTTCGTCAGTCCGCTTGCCACCACGGTGACACCCGCGGGCATGGCCACTGGTGTTCCGGCGGCAGGTGATCCGGTCATCGGGGTGGCGTCCTGAGCGATGACCGCAGGCGAAGCAAGCACGCACAGGAGCGACAGTACGGCGAATACGCTGAGTTTCCATACGAAGCGCATCGGGACCTCCTCGATTCGTGAAGCAACAAACGACAAAAAACCCGAATGGGTGAGTGCGTGTTCGGCGTGCATTCGGGTTCCACCTACAACCTAGGGAGGAACCGCCAGCGCCGCATCCGTATTCCTACTGAATTTCCCGCGTCGTTCCGCCGCTCCGCAGGGCACCGATTCCGGATTCCGCCGCCCTACGCGGCCTTCCGACGGTACCAGGAGGAAATCGCAGCAACGCGTTCGGTGGTTCGCCCGGACTTCTTGTGACGGGTGGAGACAATACCGTCTCTTTCTATCGCCTGGCCGCGTGGTTTGGCCGACGTTGTTGGCGAAGTTGGGCGGTCGAGCACATCAGTCGTCGCGCCCGGCGCCTGCCGGGGAAGCACGCCTGCTGACCGATGAGCGAGCGGTACAATCTTTGCGAGGTGAGTGCCGCATACTCATCGACATCGAATTGGCAGGAACGCTATGCAATCCTATCGACTCGTCATCGAATCCGACGGAAAAGTAAGCATCCCGGATGGCCAACCTGGCCGCATGGTTACGGTCTTGCTGGACGAATCCGTGCAACCTGATTCTGAGTTGGCGACGCCGATCAGGTCGATGACGCCCACCGAGCGCGAACGGCTCA
>JAWKPF010000082.1 GCA_041390825.1 Thermomicrobiales bacterium | reverse complement strand
CCCGCGTGACCAGGCGGCGGATGTCCTGCCTTGCCTGCCCAGGCGCCGTCGAGCTTCCCTTGCGATGGTTGCCAATAGGAAAGCGCGCCGATCTGCGCCGGATGGATGAGGGCTAAGTCGCGCGCGACCAGCTGCACCAGCTCGTGATTTCCTCCATGCCCATTGACGATCAGGATCTTGCGGAACCCGTCGGTGATGAGCGAGGAGACCAGATCGCGGATCACCGCGTAGTAGGTCTGTGTGCTCAACGACAGCGTGCCGCCAAAGGCGAGATGATGGTCTGAGGACCCGAAGGGGAGGGTGGGCGCGACCACGATCGAGCCGCTATCTCCTGCCTGAACCGCTGCTGCCCGGCTGATCGCTTCCACCGCGAAGGTGTCGGTGCCGGTCACCAGATGCGGACCGTGCTGCTCCGTGGCGCCAACCGGTAGCACCACCAAACTCGATGGCGCGAGCGCCGCCAACTGGGTGCGGTTCAGTTCATTGAAGAGCAGCGGGCCATCGTTCATCTCGGGGCGGATCATACCGCACCGGATGCTCAGGCGGGTGCGGTATGTTTGCGGTATGAACGTACGCCGCTTCCACCTTCTCATTGCATCGATCATGATCGCGCTCGCGCTGTCCGCGTGCGGCAAGGAGATCGAGCGTTCGCCCACCGCTGTTCCAACCGTTCCGCGGGAGGCCACGCCGGCCGGGCTCACCGCCGGGCAGCTCGCCGACCGTATCGCCGTCGGCTGGGAGGCTATCGACCGCTACCGGGCGGAGACCTCGACCTACACGGTCGCCAGTCCCGCTGCTGGCGATCCGACCATGCAGATCGTGGAAGAGGCGATCTTGCCCGATCAGCGCCACCAGGTCGTGACCGTCGACGGCGAGATGCAGTCGGAAATCGTCGCGGCCGGTGGCAACATCTATGGCCGTGGTCCGGCCATTCCCGGTGTCTCGCAGCCGAATCGCGACCCGAACGTCTGGATCACCATCAACGGCAATGTGCTCGGCCCGAACAATCCGCAATCCGGCTTCTATCAGTCGCTCCTGCTGCCGGTCGAGCCGCCCTATTCTGGTCTGAGCGACACCGATCGGGCACGCCCCGTGGAGGAATTGGGCAGCGTGGATGTCGGGGGGCGTGCCTGCGAGCAGTACCGCATCGTCGACACGAGCCAGAGCGGACAGCGCATCGAGATTCTGATCGCGCTGCAGGAATCGGGATTGGTCTGCTCGATTCAGACCACAACCGGCAGTTCGACCACCCTGACCGTCTATACCTACGACCAACCGGCGGAGATCGTGATTCCGGCCTCGCCGGTGCCAGCGCCCGCGGAGAATGGATGAACGAGCTGGTCGACTACGAATCCGTTGGTTTCGCGCGCATCGATGAACGGACCTGGCAGAAGAGCATTCGCGGCCGGGTATTCACCTTCCGCGAGTTGCGCGCCCTGGACGAACTCGAGATCGCCGAACGCATGCAACGCGACGTCATGAAGATCGAAGGTTCCGACGTGGTGATGGCGTCGTTTCTGGTGGTTTCTCCCGATACCGGTGGTTTCGTCATTGGGTGTTACGAGGGCGAGCGCGAGATTGCGGTCGCGTTCGGATACGGTGGTTATCTGCATCCGGAGCCGTTTCTCTATTCCGACTTCCTGGTCGTCGTGGAAGACGCGCGCTCGCTCGGCATTGGTTTCGAAATGAAACGGTTGCAGGCGCTGATTGGGCGAGAACGCGGGCTGGGATCGATTCGCTGGACGGTCGATCCGTTGCGCGCCGCCAATGCCCGTCTCAACTTCGAGCGGTTGGGCGCGTTGGGGGTGTCGTACACCCGCGACAAATACGGCGCGAACTTCGCGGCGGGGCTCTACGGCGGCATGCCGACCGACCGCCTGCTTCTGCGTTGGCCCTTGCGCACCGAACGCACGCTGGAGCGGTTGACCGGTTCGTACGTGCCAATCCCCGACCAGGCGCTCGACGGGTTGGAGGAGGTTTCGGCCAGATCGCTGGGGGCGCCGCAGTTGGTCGTCACCATCCCGGGCGATATCGACACCCTGGTCAAAGCCGAATTCGACACCGCCATGCGCTATCGCATGGAAACCCGCGAGAAGATCGAGTTGGCCTTCGCTGCGGGCTATTTCGTCTCTGGCGCGGCCCGAACGGGAAGCCAGTCCCGCCTGCTGCTGGAACCGGCGGCAATGTTCGAGGAAACGATCGAAGAAACGGAGAACGAATGATGAACTCGCGCGAGATCGTTTCCATCGAGGTCATTCCCATCGAGTTGCCGCTGATCGAACCGTTCATCATTTCGTACGGCGCGGCGGCGGGTGTGGAATCGGTGCTCGTGCGCATCACCGACCGGGCGGGAAACACTGGCTGGGGCGAAGGCACTCCGGACGAAACCGTCACCGGCGAAACTCCGGCCACGTTGCTGGAAGACCTGCTGGAAACTGGCGCGCCCGGCATGCTCGGCTTCGACAGCCGTCGCCGCGATCTCGCCATGAGCGAGCTGGAACGGCTGCTGCCCGGTAAGCCGACCGCCCGCTGCGCCATCGATATTGCCTTGCACGATCTTGCCGGACGCGCGGCCGGGCTCCCGGTTTGGGCGCTGCTCGGTGGCTCGAAATCGACCGTCCAAATCTCCCGCGTCGTCAGCATGCGCGAACCGGAGGAGATGGCC
>JAWKPF010000081.1 GCA_041390825.1 Thermomicrobiales bacterium | reverse complement strand
ATACCCAGTGGCAAACCACGGAATAGACCAATGTCGACCACAGGATCGCAAAGACGATGAAGGCCTTGAAGTTCTTCCGTTCGGCGAACGCGCCGGAGATGAGCGCCACTGTGATGATGGCGAACATCATCTGGAAGAACATGAAGACCATGGCGGGAACGCCGGTCGCGCCAGGTTCCACACCAACGTTGCGTAGACCGATGTAGTCGAGATTGCCGATGAATCGCCCTGTGCCGCCGAACGCGATCGAATAGCCCCAGAGCGCCCAGACGATGGCGATGAGGCAGAGAATGAAATAGCTGTGCATCAGCGTCGAAAGCACGTTTTTCTTGCGGACAAGTCCGCCGTAGAACAACCCTAGCCCTGGTGTCATCAACATCACGAGCGCAGATGACATGAGAACCCATGCGGTGTTTCCGGTATTGAGCTCCACGATCTTCCTCCTGCCGGTAGGATCGAATGAACACTGCGCACTGTATCGAGCACATTGCATCATCGAAATGTGGCGGAAGAACGAATTGAGTGTTTGATTGTGTTCAATGTGAACAAATCGTGAGCGAATCAGATGGTCTGATGCGCGTTTCGCACAGTCGGGAGCAGTCAAATCCATCGTTGATTAGTGCTCGGTGACCAAATCCAGTGTCTGGGCAATCAGCTGCGCTCGAACTGGAGCGGCGCGGAGCTGCATGGAGCGACCGCCGGAGCCTTCCATCGTATACTCGCCCGGAGCCTGGGGCGGGATGGCGTTATCGTTCCATGCTTTTTTGTGTTTTCTGAAGGCGGTGCGGTGTCTAACGATCGATCGAACGGCGATCTGCATGAAGCGCCGGTCCTGGTGAGCGCGACGAACGAGGGCGACGAAGTCGGCGAGGAGCATTCCCTACAGCCGGTCCCGCGCCGGCGCCGCGGTTCCGCGGTCGCAGAACCTGTTGCCGAAACGTTGGCGGTCGAAGCGGTTGCCGCGCCGCAGGTGACCAGCCTGCCCGTCTTCGCGAAGTCCGCGCCGGCAAAACGGCGCATGCTGCCCTCCTCAGTCAGTTGGGAGACTGTCGCCTATCTGCTCATGATTGCGCTTGCCATTGGCACGCGCTTTTGGAATTTGGGCGAAAAGGCGCTCCACCACGACGAGTCGCTACACGCCTATTACTCGTGGGTCTACTACGTTGGGGACGGTTATCGCCACGACCCGCTCATGCACGGGCCGTTTCTCTTCCATTTCGGCGCGCTGATCTATCTGCTGTTTGGCGATACAGATGCCACGGCCCGCTACGGCGCGGCGTTCTTTGGTGTCTTGTTGGTGGCCATGCCCTGGCTCTTGCGGTCTCCGCGCTTTCTGGGCAAGTACGGCGCGCTGGCGGCGAGCTTCTTCATGCTGATCTCGCCCTCCATTCTCTATCAGAGCCGCTATATCCGGCATGACATCTACACACTGGGCGGCACGCTACTTCTTTTCATCTGCATTTTCCGCTATCTCGATCGACCCAGCCGCGTCTGGCTCATCACCGGATCAGCGACGCTCGCGTTCCTCTTCACGAATCACGAGATCGTTTTCGCCATCGTCGCGATCTTCTATGGCTTCCTCTATGTCGCGTTGATGATCGAGCAATTCACTGGTTTCCGACGCACCGGCGATCGGAGAGCCTGGGAGTTGCTGGGCGTGAACGCCGCCTATCTGATCGGGATGCTGCTGCTCTACGCGCTGATCCCGCATGCCACGAAGGACGAACTGCTCGATATCCCCTGGGAAAACCCGACGCAAGCGCAGCAGAACGCCTACTACAAGATGTTCCTGACCAATCCGCTGATCATTGGCGCGACAATCCTGACGATCGCGTTTCTGGTCGGGCTCTGGTGGGTGCTGATCCACAAGCGACCGGGACAGGCGATCGAAGCAGACCAGGTCGCCGCCGACCACCTCGAGGCCACGCCCAGGGACGGACGAATCTACTACACGCCGGAGGACGGCTTTTCGGTCACTGGCGCCGTGCGCGCACTGTGGGCGGACAAGACCGGACTCTACCTGGCGATCTTCGCCTACCTGGCAGTCTTCGTTCCGCTTTACACCAGTCTCTTCACAAACATGGCGGGGCTGCGCTCGTCCACGATCGATACAGACGGGACGCTGCTCTATTGGTTGGGGCAACACGATGTCCGCCGTGGAGAGCAGCCCTGGTTCTATTTCATCTTGCTCCTTCCCCAATACGACTACATCGTCTGCGTGCTTGGCGCGTTGTTGGTGGCCGTCACGATGATCCGTTCCGGAGCCTCGTTGGTGGGATTCTCCGGCGGGAAGCAACTCTTCTTCCGCCTTTTCATGTCGATCTGGTTTCTTGCCATCTTCGCCGGACTCTCGTTCGGCGGTGAAAAGATGCCCTGGTTGGTGGTGCACATCTCGTTGCCCGGCGTACTGCTTGCCGGAGCGATGGTTGGCGCGCTGATCGATCTGGGGTTGCGGGCGAAGGATCGCAATGTGGAGGAGGCCGCCGGCCAGTGGACCATACTCGGCTTGACCCTCCGGGATTGGGCGCTTACGGCGGGCCTGCTTGTGATCGGCGGGGCGTTCGTCTGGATTGCTGCGCCGTTGACCTACGGTGAGTTCCTCGACGTTCCGGATGACTCGATCACACGCCTTCGCCGGGTGGTAACAGAGTCGGCCGCCGATCATTGGTGGTGGCTGGCGGTGCCGTTCCTGCTCTCGGCAGCGTTGATCGTCGGTTGGGTGGTCTGGAGAGGCATCCAGCGCACCGCGCTCGCGGTGGTCGC
This sequence comes from Thermomicrobiales bacterium, assembly GCA_041390825.1. NCBI lineage: Bacteria > Pseudomonadati > Thermomicrobiota > Thermomicrobia > Thermomicrobiales > Thermomicrobiales bacterium. The sequence goes on along the minus strand of JAWKPF010000081.1, from coordinate 31 downwards.
CGCGGTCGTGATCGGGCTTTCGCTGCTGCAA
>JAWKPF010000080.1 GCA_041390825.1 Thermomicrobiales bacterium | reverse complement strand
ACACCCGCCTTGCGTAGCGGCGGCCCTCCGTGGCCGCTCTCGTCGGTGAGAGGGCAGCCACAGAGGGCCGCTGCTACGGGGAGGGGGTGAGGTGGACGGGGGATGGGTCGGCAGCCACGGAGGCCCTTCACTCCGACCATCCCGGTCGTAGGGCAGGACGTCTCTGTCCTGCCATCGGTCGAAGACCGATAACGGCGAGTTCCTCGATCCTCGCAAATTCGAACGCCGCTTGACCCTCACGTAACGTCAGGGTTTATCGTCATTGCGGACAGGTCAGGTGGCCTGTTCGGGAGACGAGATGAGATGACGCGCTACCGTATTGGCGAACTGGCAAACGCAACCGGGTTGACGGTGCGCACATTGCGGCACTACGACCAGATCGGGCTGTTGCGGCCAACGGCACGCACCGAGGGCGGCTACCGGCTCTATGGCGATGCCGAGGTGCGGCGGCTGCAGCAGATTCGCTCGTTGCAGTCGCTCGGGTTCTCGCTGGAACAGATCGGCGCATTGCTCGACCGTGACGAAGCGTCATTGCCAGAGGTGATCGGCTGGCAACTGGACGCGGTCGACCGCGAACTGGCTTCCCTGCAACGGCTGCGTGCGCGTCTGCATATGGTCTCCCAGATATTCGAGTCGTCGGATTCGGTCGATATCGACGAACTGACCGCACTCATGAAGGAGATGACAATGGTCGAGAAGTACTACACAGACGAACAACTGGACACCCTCGCCGCCCGGCGCGAGGCCTATGGTGACGATCAGATGCGCGCCTTCGAACGCCAATGGACCGATCTGATCGCCCGGGCCGAAGCCGCCAAGGCGGCAGGCGTCGATCCCGCCAGCGAACCGGTGCTGGCAATCGCGCGGGAGTGGTCCGGGCTGGTGCGGGCCTTCACCGGCGGCGATACCGGGATCCAGCAATCGGTCGAGCGCGCCTGGCAGGAAGAGGACGAAATCCACGGCTACGACACCGCCAACATGCGCGCGCTCGCAGCGTGGCTCGCCCCGGCGATGGAGCGGGTCGGCTAGCGGCTCAGACCGAGGCGGGTTCGAACTGCACGCCGCGCAACCGGGCCACATCACGCAACGGCGGTTCACCGAAGAGGCGCTTGTATTCCCGGCTGAAGTGCGAGGCATCGTCGTATCCCACCTGGTAGCCGGCGGTGGTGGCGTCGAAATCCTCGCTCAGCATCAACCGGCGCGCTTCCTGCAACCGCAACTGCTTCTGGAATTGCAACGGGCTCATGGCGGTCACTTGCTTGAAGTGATGGTGGAACCCGGAAACGCTCATACCCAATTCCTGCGCGAGGGTATCGATCCGGATGGGTTTGTCGTAGTCAGCGCGCAAGCGCGCAATGGCTTCGCTGATGCGGTTGGTCTCGCCGCCAAGCGTCGTGATCTGCCGCATCCGCTCTCCCTGTTCGCCGACGAGGAGCCGGTAGACAATCTCGCGCTGGATCAACGGAGCAAGAAAGCGCGCATCGTCGGGTGTGTCGGTGAGCCGGATCAAACGCAACGCGGCATCGAAGAGCCCCGCATCGACCGCACTCACATCGATGGCGCTGAGCTCAGGATGACCGTGCGGCGCCGGCTTGCCGGCTTCCACCATCACCGACCCCACCATCACCGGGTCGAGCACTAGTACGAACCCCAGAAACGGCCGATCGGGCGCTGCCTCGATGACCCGGCTGGAAATCGGCAGCATGGCGGTCGAAACCAGATAGCGCGTCGTGTCATAGGTAAGGCGCCGATCGCCGAGATGGATTTCCTTGCTGCCCTGCGCAACCATGCAGAACGAGGGAAAGGAAACCCCATGGCCCATCGGCGAAGGATTGCTGGCGCGTCGTAGACGCACCCCCGGCAGCGGCTCGGTGACCCCCTCGGTTTGGGCGACACGGGCGATGCGCTCGACGAATTCGATGCGTGCGTCGTCGTTCATTTCAGCAGCATTCCTCAACAGCAGAGCGGGCATGATCGGCCATGCGTCCATAGTGGCACGCAATGGACCGATTGTCCCGCTACTCTGGAGAATCGTTCAATCATTTTGCAGAAGCATCCTACCCTGGTCCCCTGAGCCGCCGTACCATCGAATCAAGCTCTGCCACGGTCGCCGGAGCCCACACTCGACATGCTGGACTCTTCGGCTTAGGAGCTCTTGTGACCGAATCGACACTCCTGGGAGCTGGCGTGGCGAGTCTCCGCTTCGCTCCGGGACACCAGCCAGCGAGCGAACGCGACGATCGCTCGATCGCCCGCGCCAGTGTTCGGGGATAGCCACGCGAATTGAGCCAATCCCCCAATTTCTTGTATGTGAAAGGAAGGTCGAACATGACGAACTGGACGAACACCGAACTCGAGGATATTGGCAACGCGAACCTGATGGTGCTGGAAACTGCACAGCCAGACGGAACGCCCCGCAAACCTGTCATCGTCTGGGCCGTGCGCGTGGGAAACGAGCTCTTCATCCGCTCGGTCCGGGGAACGAGCGGCGCCTGGTATCGCGCGATCCAGAACCAGCCGGTTGGGCGCATTCAATCGGGCGGGATCGAGCGACAGGTGTGCTTCGCGCCGACTGCCACTCCCCCAAGCGACGCCATCGACGCGGCCTATCGGGAGAAATTCGGACGCGGTTCGGCGGTCGATTCCATCACCGCTCCCGCTGCCCAGTCAGCCACCATACGGCTGGTGCCCCACTCCGCCGATTGACCCAGAACGCTTGTCGAAACTTGTACTCGCCTTAATTGGTAAAGGGCTCCAATGCATCTGACAGAACTTGACATCGACATCGGGCGACGCTCATTCGTGCGGAATGCCGTCGTGGGCGTTGTAGCCGCGCTGGCCGGTGCCCAGCTAGCTGGCGATTCTTTCACTGCCCA
>JAWKPF010000079.1 GCA_041390825.1 Thermomicrobiales bacterium | reverse complement strand
GTGTCGCGGCCGTCATCGCTCCCGGGATCGACGCGAGCATCTGGGGTGTGCTGGTCGGCACGGTGCTCACGACGGTGATCAGCGGGGTCATCTTCGCGATTCTCGACGAGCGATGATGCCTCTGTTCGCTCCGGGCTTCTCGCTGGGTCTCTGGCTCGGCGGCGCCACCTCCTCACAAAGCACCACCACCGTCTCGGCAAACTCGTGGATTCCGAACCGGCACATGAACATGACACTCGTGTAGCCAGGTAGGGGAAATGGCACCCAGGAAACGGGTCAAGCGCACATACCCGCCGCTCTCCGGTCGCATCGATCGCCACGAGTTCGACCCTCCTCTCACGATCGGTCTCATTTCCGATACCCACATCTTCGAAGGGGGCGGTTCCCGGCCGTTCCCCGAGCCCGTGCTCGATCTCTTCCGGCGCTTCGATGTCGGATTGATCGTTCACGGTGGTGACGTCGTCACGCGATCGGTGCTCGATCGTCTCGCGACGGTTGCCCCGACCCTCGCCGTCCACGGAAACAACGACCCGGTCGAGCTTTGGCAGGAGCTTCCCGAGCGCATCATTCTCGCCGTGGGCGCGCGGCGTATTGGCATCGTTCACGGTCATGGCGGGCCAAGCGCGCGAGCAACTGCCAGAGCGGCGTTCGATGAGCCGCTCGAAATGGTGGTCTATGGGCACAGCCACATCCCCAAGATCGAGAAGGAGGACGGCGTCGTCTACTTCAACCCCGGCTCGGCAACCGATCGCCGCTGGTCGGCCCATTTCGGTATCGGCATCGTGACGATCGATGAGCAGGGCATTCGGCCGGAACTGATATTGTTCGACGCAGCCGCGCATCTGTCCTCGATCGAGCCGCACCCACATTCAGGAGCCAACACATGAAGAGCAACTTCCGCCTCCCCGGTCCGACACCGATTCCGCCGCAGGTCTATGCCGCCATGCAGCGTGAGATGGTGTCCCACCGCAGCGCGGAGTTCTCGGCGTTCTATGTCGATCTCCTGGCGCGTCTGCGTCGCATCCACAGGACCGAGTCAGATGTCCTCGTCTGGCCCGGGTCCGGTTCCGCAGGCTGGGAAATTGCGGTCACCAACTTCCTGTCGCCCGGCGATGAGGTCGTTGCTATGGTTGCCGGAGCATTTGGCGACCGGTTCGCCTATGTGGGCGACAAGCTGGGATTGGTGGTGCACCGCGTCGATCTTCGCTGGGGCAGCGCCATCTATCCAGAGATGGTGCGCAGCGCGCTCGAAGCGCATCCCGGCGCAAGGGCGATCTTTCTGACACATAACGAGACGTCCACAGGAGTGACCCATCCGATTGCGGAGCTCGTCGCCATCGCCCGGGACCGCGGCGTGCTCACATTCGTCGATGGTGTCTCTTCGGTGGCAGGTCTGCCGGTGAACTTCGACGAATGGGATATCGACTACCTCTTCACCGGGTCGCAAAAGGCCTGGATGTGCCCGCCGGGCGTCACGATCGCGGCCATTGGCCCGCGCGCATGGGAGGCGTACGAGCGGTCGACGTTTCCAAAGTTCTTCTGGGATGCACGTGCGACCCGCGATGCGGCCAGGGAAGGACATACGCCCACAACATCGCCGATCACGCTCGACTACGCTCTCGAGGCTGCCGCGCAGATGATCGAGGACGAAGGGTTGGAGAACGTCTTTGCTCGCCATGCTGCGCTCGGCGAACAGACCCGGGCCGGCATCGAAGCGATTGGTCTCGAACTCGTTGCCGAACCTGGCTTCGAATCGAACACCGTCACCGCAGTGCAATTGCCGGCGGGTTATTCCAGCAAGAAGGTTGCCCGGCAACTGTTCGACGACTATGGCGTCACCGTTGCCGGCGGTCAGGCGCATCTCGCGGATTCCATCATCCGAATCGGTCACATGGGGTGGGTCGACTCAGACGACATCACGGCTGCGCTCGCCGCCGTCCGCGCGGTGCTCGGCTAGCCTGGAGCGCTTCGGCGGCAGCCCCGAAATCCGAAAACATGCGCTATACTGACAACGTGGGCTTCGGGTCCGCGGGAGCATCGTGCCCCGCGGTCTTTCGGTGTCCACGATCGTTCGTCGCAAGGAAGGTGTATGGAAGTTTCTCGTATTACCGAGCAAGGGGGAGCGCTCGACGCACCCGTGTCGCTCATGGAAAAGTACCTCAACGATCCCACCAATGATTACCGGACCCTCAAGTTCGGTGACGTCATGGACGGGACCATCATGCGAGTGGACCGGGACGAGATCCTGGTCGACATCGGGTCGAAGTCCGAAGGGATTGTGCCGGCGAAAGAGTTCTCCTCGCTCACCTCGAGTGAGAAGCAGGCGCTTTCGATCGGTGAAACGGTGCTGATCTTCGTCGTCCAACCTGAGAACCAGGAAGGCCACGCGGTCGTCTCCATCGACCGCGCGCGGCAGGAGAAGTCCTGGCGGCGGCTGCAGGAAATCTACGAAGAGAATGGCGTCATCGACGCCGAGGTCGTCAACTACAACAAGGGCGGCCTGCTGGTGAACCTGGACGGTGTGCGCGGATTCGTGCCCGCCTCGCAGGTTACCGAAATTCGCGGTGGTGACGAGGCTGGCAAGCAGGCCGAGATGGCCCGCATGATCGGCACGCACCTTCCGCTCAAGGTCATCGAGATCAACCGTCATCGCAACCGGCTGATCCTCTCCGAGCGCCAGGCCATGCAGGAAAAGCGCGACGAGATGAAGGAGAAGCTGATCGAGGAGCTGCGCGAGGGCGAGGTTCGCCAGGGTCGCGTCTCCTCCATCTGCGATTTCGGCGCCTTTGTCGATATCGGCGGCGCCGACGGACTGGTTCACCTCTCCGAGCTCAGCTGGAGCCGAGTGCGCCACCCATCGGAAGTGCTCAAGATCGGCCAGGAAGTCGATGTCTATGTCCTTGGCATCAATGCCCAGGAGAAGAAGATCGCGCTCTCCATCAAGCGCACTCAGGCCGAGCCCTGGAGCCAGGTCGCCTCGGCGTACGAGGTCGGCCAGTTGGTGCGCGGCACCGTCACCCAGCTTGCCAACTTCGGCGCGTTTGCGCGGATCGTCGATGGTATCGAGGGGCTTATCCACGTCTCCGAGCTTACCGATGCGCGGATCACGCATCCGAAGCAGGTCGTGCACGAGGGCGAAGAGCTCCTGCTTCGCATCATCCGCATCGATCCCGAACGCCGCCGCATGGGCTTGAGCCTGCGCCGCGCGCTCGATACGCCGGATGAAGA
>JAWKPF010000078.1 GCA_041390825.1 Thermomicrobiales bacterium | reverse complement strand
CGTGGCGCTCCCGGGCGGCGGCTACCAGCGCGACGGATGTGCGAGGGTCTGGGCCAAAGACCGGGCCGTCGTCCAGGGTGAAGTTCATGACTTCGAACTCCGATGGGGTGACGGGGGGCCATTCTGGCAAGCCGGCGCCGTTCGGGTCGCCACTCTTCACGAAGTTCGCGACATAGGTGTTGAATGCGGTGGCGGTGGCCTGGTCGTTGTCGGTTACCACATCGCCGTAGTGGGCCTCGAGATTGTCGAAGAGAAACGGGAGCTCGCCGGCATGTATCTGAGCGGTTGATTTCGGGCGCGTCGATTCGGCGGTATAGGTGAAGCGATAGACCCAGGAGTCGTACCCGGCCTGTTGCATGGTGCTCGCGATGAAATGCGCGGGCTCATGCATGGTCATGTCGGCGCCGATGGCGAGATTCAGGGCAACCAAGTCACTCGGCCCGAGGAAACGATCATCGCCGAAACCATAAGCTTCCCGGGCGGCCGCTTCGTCCGGTCCGAACCAGGAGAGCGGGCGTACCTTGCTCGGAGGGAAATGGGTGGGCACGTCGATGGCGGTGGTGCCGATGATGACTGGCATCGACTTGGCGGTGCCGTCCAGAAAGTGATCGCCAGGTTGCCCGGAGACGATCTCGCCATCAGTGGTTGGCACGCCAACCAGCGACCCGCCGACCAACTTGCGCCGCCCCAGTTTCTCCAGATCGAGATCATCCACGAGCTTCTCGGCCGACATGGATCGCAGCTCGTCCAGCGCCGCCTGGCCGGAGCCGGTAACGCCAACCGAGGCGGCGAAGAGATTGTCGACCGTGGGGGCAGATAGGCTTGTCAGCGATTCGCGGTCCATCGAGCGGTCGAGGAGCGCCAGGCGCCCCCCACCCGACAAGATGACTGCTTGTTGAAAGAGACCATCCTCGAGATACGGCGACGTCATGAGATGGACGACCGACGCACCGCCGGCCGATTCGCCCATGAGCGTGACGCGGGACGGGTCGCCACCAAAGTCGGATATGTTCTCCTGTACCCAGCGCAGTACCGCGATTTGGTCGAGGTAGCCGTAGTTGGCGTAGGGAGTTTCGGTGTTGTCCAGTAATGCGGATGGCGCGAAGAATCCGAATCGTCCCAATCGGTAGTTGAACGTGATGACGACCATGCCATGGCGGGCGAATTGGCTGCCGTCGAACCAGGGAATCGACGATCCCCCGCCGACGTAGCCGCCGCCGTGAATCCAGACCAGCCCCGGCAGCAGCGCATCGATCATCACATCGCCGTATGGACGCCAGACGTTCAGGCAGAGGCAGTCTTCCGATGGCTCGGTGGCGAGCCGCTCCGCACCGACCACCTGCATGCAGTCGTGACAGAAATCAAGTGCCTGCAGCGGATCGGTCCAGGGCGTCATTGCCTGGGGTGGGGTCCAGCGGAGCTCGCCGGTGAGCGGAACGGTATATGGAATGCCCTTGAAGGAAGCGACACCGTCTGCGACCACGCCGACGACCGGGCCGCTGGAGGTTTCGACTGCGTCGGTCAGGGCAATTGGCGAGACAACCGGAGAGGCATCCTGCGCGATGGATTCGTGAGCGTCGAGGTGACCGAGCGCAGCCACGGCAGCCCCAGAAACTGCACCGCTCAGCAACGTGCGGCGGGTTGCGGTTTGCCGGGTAAACGTGTTGGTCATGAGGCCTCCATCGCAACGAAATCCGCTGTCTTGTACATGCACTTCGAGATCGTACTGGGGCGTGACGAGCGGACGAACATCGGTCGATGCTTCGCCCACGGGCATGGGAATCTCGGCACTGATCGAATTGTATACACAGGTATTGCATTGAGGGTCATGGGCGGATATACTGGTACGTACCAGTAATTCATGACCGCCTCATGCACGCTGGTACAACGGGTCCAGCACTCACCTGCTGGACCCGTTGTCTATGCTGCCGAGGCCTCCACTCGCCGCCCGTTCGATGGCGGCGCCTGCTACGCGGGCTACCGCGTGGGATGGCTGGGCGTTGCCTAAAGCATCGCGCGAATCTGCGTTTCGGCGGCGGCCGTGACGGCCTCCAGGCATCCCGCCGCGTAGGGTGATTGCCAAACCTGGTAGAGCGTCTGCTCAGCGTAGCGATCGCTGGGCGGGAGATAGCCGACGCCGCCGTTGGTCACACCCAACACCATGACCGGGTTGTCGGGGAACGCCGCTCGCAGCGCGATTTGGAAAACGGAATAGGCTTCGCCTGGTATGGCGACCACAATGGCGTCGCCCAGACGCCAGAACCAGAGCGGAAAATCGAATGTAGCGCCGTCGCCCACCCCGCGGCGTTTGCCGATGAAGCGGCGCAGCCGCTCCTGAATGACCCGATCCTCACATTCCGCCAGCGATGCCTCCAACTCCGCGACCGTGGGCATGTCGATGAGCCCGACCGGCACGGTGATCCTGGCTGCGTTCAGTTGCGAGGCGTTCGCGATAGCCGCATCGGAGAGTGGGTGGTCGGACCAGATGCCGAGATCGGCGCCCGACTTGCGCAACCCTTCGTAGACGAATTCGGTGCCTGCGGGGGGGAGCGATTCCATCGTGCTGGCGACGGCATAGCCGAGCTGGCGACCGTTGCGGTCGGCAATGGCGGTGTCGCCGACATAGCTTTCGCGCGGTCCGAGCTCGCCAGATGCGCCTTGCAGGAAGAGCGCGGGCGCGCCGTAGATACCACTCACGATCTCGCGCGCGGCACCGACGTAGTCGGGAGAGAAGAGGTCGTTGTCCCAGGCCAAGGTGGTAGGGTGACAGGCGTAGTTGAAGATCACGCTTTGGATCGCGCCGTCGTCAGCGGTGACGCGGCCAACGAGCAGCGTATCGTCCTGCGGGCCGTTGGGATTGAACCCGCAGGCAAAGCTCTGCGCGGACTCGTCCCAGAAGTCGCGGTTTTTCGCGAGCGTGCAGGTTCCGGTTCCCCAGGTGATCCAGGCCGGGGCCGATTTGTGCCGGGCATCGTCGATCGCGTCGCCGATCGCGCGGGCGACGAAATCGAGATAGGGCTGCGCTTCTTCGCCGCCGGGGAGATGGGGATTGGCGGTGTTGATATTGGCGCTGGAGTGCGAATGCGACGGAGAGAGGAGGAGGTTTGCTTCCGGGAGACCGGCGCGTTGCCGGATGGCTGCGCGAAGCGCTGCTTCGTCCTGCCAGGCAAAGACGCAATTGTCGATGGTGGCGAGCACCAGCGGATCGCCGTCACCGTCGATGGGGGAAATGACGGCCGCCGAGGCAAGCAGCGGCTTATGCACACCCAGCTTCTTGTCGTGGAGCGCCGCGCCCCACCAGCGGCCGTAGGCATTGAGCGGGGGCGTAACGTCGCGAGTGGCGACGCCAAAGCGACAGCGTGTCGTCTTCGAAGGAACCGATGTCATCCAGTGCTCCTGAATAGCAAGCGAACAGCGCCGCGATGGCGTGAACGGCATTTTCGCCGATCGCGTGAGGATGTGGAGATGGGTAGGTGGTCTCTTGGAGTCCAGGGTCCAGGGTCCAGGGTCCGGGGCTGGGGGTTGGGGGCCGGAGTCCGGAGTCCGGGGGCCGGAGTTCGGAGTCTTGAATGGGGTTAGTCCCGGCGGTCGTACATGCGAAGAATGTCGAGCTCGCCGGGTGATGCGCCGAGATGGGTGAGC
>JAWKPF010000077.1 GCA_041390825.1 Thermomicrobiales bacterium | reverse complement strand
TGGGCGCGCACCCGTTCCAGATCGAGCGGAACCGCGCGCAGCGAGACGTCGATCGTGCCGCGCTCCACAGTGACTACCCCATACTCCGCCCAGGGAGGAGCGCCGCTTTCCCAATCGGTCTGCGTACGTCGATGGGTGAGTCCGACACTCCCAGGATTGATGAGCCATTGCCCGTCGAAACGACGCAGCAGCTGATGGTGAGTATGTCCGCCCGCCAGCAACGTGGCAGTCGAACCGTCGATCGCCTCCCGCAGCGCATTCAGCCCAGTCTCGGCTGCGATGATTTCCGTGTTCGAACGCGGCGATCCGTGAAAACAGAGCAGGCGCACACCCGACCCGAGATCGAGCTCGAGCGTCGGCACGAACGCCGACACAACGGCGCGTTGATCGTCGCTCATCAGTGATTGCGTCCAGAGAATCAGATCGCGCACGATCGGATTCGAGACCCTGGCCGCGACTTCCGACAGGTTGGTGAAGAGCTCGGTGTCAGCGTTACCCATGATCACCGGACAGCCAACCGAACGCAGCAACTCGATCGATCCGATCGGATCGGGTCCCATCACCGCCACATCACCGAGGCAAACGATCTGGTCTGGCGCATCTCGTTCGATCGCAGTGAGGACGGTCTCCAATGCCACCGTGTTTCCATGAATATCGGAAATGAGCGCCACACGCATCAGACCGCCTCCGGAGCGTTCCGCGGGACCAGTCCCCCCGGAACTGCAATGCCGACCACTGCCGCACAGATCATGATCGCGGGGAAGAAGAGAAACGCGGCGTCATAGCTGAACGCGTCCGTAATCACGCCAGCCAGGAGCGGACCGACAACGAGCCCGAGATCGCTCGTCTGCCGCAGCGAGCCGACTGCCCTGGCGCTCGCTCCCCCGCGTTGCAGCACGATATCACCCGCGCAGTTGACCGAGCCAACCATGCCAGCCCCGTAGAAGATCAGCGGAATCGCCAGCCACCAGAGCGATGGAGCCAGCAAGACACTGACCGCTCCGATCCCCGCGAAAACGACAGAAACAACCAGCACCCTTGGCGCCCCGACTCGGCGAATCGCGCGGCTGACAGGAATGGCAGCCGCAAGATGGGTGATGGTGATGATGAGCAGGAGATTGGCCGTGACCTCCGGGGTGGCATCGAAGGTTTGTTGGGCGTAGAGCGGCAAGATGACCCAGATCGAGTAGTTCCCGAAAATCAGGAAGTTGACGAGCAGCGGCGGAAGATAGGACCGGAGCGGAATGGGCAGAACGCTGGCAGCAGTCGCGGCAGCTTCCGTCTTCTGGGTCGAGCGCCGAGATGCCCGGGTGCTGATCATTGGCAAGATGATGAGAAAGATCCCGAGAGACGCGGACAAGGCAAAGATCGATCGCCAGCCGAAGTGCCCGGTCAGCAGGCCGCCGCTCTGTAGCCCGAGCACGCCGCCCACAGTGGCCGCGATGCCGTACTGCGTCATTGCCACTCCCCGTCCCGGCCGGGCAACGAGGATCGAGCGTAGTCCGGCATTCACCAGGAGCGAAATCCCGGCTCCCTGAAGCACCCGGCCGACGTACAGCACCTCGACGGTTGGCGCGAACAGATTGATCGACGCCCCGGCCACCAGCAACACGCCGCCCATCGAGGCAGTGCGCGGCGAGCCGAGTGAATCGAGCAGGCGCGGCGCAGGGAAGTTCCCAATCAACCGCCCGACAAAGAGGAAGGAAACGATCAACCCCGCGGCAGCCGCGGAGAGCCCGAAATCGTCCTGCATGGAAGGCAGCGCGGGCGACGTTGCATCGACCGACCAGACGGTGCAGGTTACCAACACCAACGCGAAACCGTACGAAATGAACGGCACGGGAGCCGCTCGGCTCGATTTGATCAGGCTGCCTGCCCGCGACACAGTTCGCGCTCCATCGGTGGTTTCCGCCCAAGCGCGGCGGTGTTGACGCGTATTCTTTCACCATGCTGGAGAAGACACCTGTCACACATCCAGAATCGCGCCTTGGGCGCACGGCTGGCACCGGGTTTCCGGTGTCCACCATGCTGCGCGACAGTCTGTACGATATCGTCCCGCTGGCGGACGCCGAACTGGCGTTGATCGATGCGCAGGCATTTCTGCGGCTGGAGCGCGTCCAGCAACTGGGTTTCGTCTCGCGTGTCTGGCCGGGTGCGCGGCATACCCGCTTCGAGCACTCGATCGGGGTGTTCCATCTCGCCCGGCAAGCCATCGAACACTTGCGTGCTCGGTCCGACGCGCAATGGATCACCGATGAAGACGCTCGCACGATTTGCGCGGCAGCGTTGCTTCACGATATCGGTCACTATCCCTTTTCGCACGCCATCGAGGAACTCGGCGATCCGGTGATCTCGCACGAGCAGGTGGGGAGAGCAATCGTGCTCGGCGACGAGATCGCCCCGATTCTGCGGGAGCATTGGGGGGTCGATCCCAAACGGGTTGCATCGATCATCGATCCTGCCGGGCAACAGTTGCACCCTGCGGACACCGTGCTCCGCGGCATTCTGTCTGGTCCGCTCGATGTCGACAAGCTCGACTATCTCCCGCGCGATGCACATGCCTGCAGCGTGCCTTACGGCGGCGTCGACACCAATCGACTGATCGCGTCGCTCATCTTTGCCACGCCGCCGGCGGAAGCCAAACCGCGCATCGCCGTCGATGCCAAAGGGGTCAGCCCCCTCCATTCCCTCATCAACGCCCGCCAGGAAATGTTCGACAACGTCTACTGGCACCATACCAACCGCGCGTGTATGGCGATGTTGCTGCGCGCCGTGCAGGACGCGATCTTCGCCGATGCCATTTCGGCCACCGAACTGACCGACAACGACGACGCGTCCCTGCTTGCGCTCATGATCCGCTTCCGCATGCCAGAAACGACCAGGCGGTTGGCGAATGCGCTGCAACGGCGCGAGATCCACAAGCGCGCGGTCGAGATCGGCGCCCAGGCGGCCGATCTCTACGACCGCGTCGGCGCGCTCTTCCACAATCCGGCGCAACGCCGGACGGTCGAACTCGGCATGACCCGCCGCCTGGAAACACTGCTGGGCGAATCGCTTCCCGATGAAACAATCCTGATCGATATTCCCAAACCGGAGCGCTGGCGAACCGACGTTTGGGTCTGGTTCGATCGCCCGCCGGTGGGATTCCGGCGGCTCATGCCATGGCGAGAGGTCGTCGGGCTTGGCGACGACGACTTCAAACGGTTCGAGGAACACCGCCGTCTGGTGCGCATCATCGCGGCCGGACCCTACCGTGACGCGGTCCGGCAGCACTGGGAGGCACTCCTGCTGCCAGAGCTCGGTGGGGTTATCTAAAGCAGTTGCCGAAACACGTGCCTGCCGTGCGAATGCCGTCATCCCGACCGAAGCGAAGCGGAGTGGAGGGATCTCCTCGCCACAGCGAGGGCAACAAGGTCACGCTTCTTTGAGATGGCAGGCACTTCCTTGAAGAACCGCTCTAGCAGTCAGGGTGCACGGCTGGAATACTCCAATTCCGCGCACCGAACTCCTCACTCCTCGGGTACACTCTCCCCGTGGAAGGAAACGACACCATCGACGTTATCGAAATAGAACAACCGGACACCGATCCGGAAGTCGAGCCCAGCGGCGCACAGCCAGTCGAACCGGAGGAACCCTCCAACCCCGACGCCTGGCTGCAATGGGCGCTCATCATCGGCCTTCTCGTTCTCTTCCTCGTCTGCGCTCTGTTCGTCCTCATCGGCTGGAACAATCGGTAACCCCTGATCGCGCCGGATCGTAGTGGCGGCACCCGTGGCCGCCAATCGCGCCGCGGCACGATAACGGGGTCGTCAAGCAACCATGTTGCGCGTCCGAAACGTTGTCGATTCGAAACGAAGTAGCGGCCTG
>JAWKPF010000076.1 GCA_041390825.1 Thermomicrobiales bacterium | reverse complement strand
ATGTCCAGGGTGGCAAGGAATGGTTGCGCCTGCTCTTCTCCAAGGAAGGCGGCCGTTTCTTCTCCGAAGACACCAAGGCGCTCACCGTAGTCAACGGCGCCGCCGACGGGCTCGATCTCGGCGCGGCCTTCGCCTCGGCGCAGACCGCTCTCTCCGACGCCGGCGACAACACCATCTTCTCGCGCTACACCGAGTGGTATCCGATGCTCGACACCGAGACACAGAACCAGTTCGGCGCGCTGATGACTGGTGCGATCAATGCCGAAGAGTTCATGAACAACATGCAGGAAGCGGCCGACGCGGTGGCGGAAGACGACTCGATTCCGAAGTACACCCGCGAGGCCTGATCCCGCGGAGGATCGGCCCACCATCGACTGATCCTCTTTCGCACGATGCGTTCCCGGCGGGCTCTCTGCCCGCCGGCGAACTCGTATCCTTCGCACCTCGGTTTCCGAAGGCCAGATGAATCGCGAGGCCGCAGATGAATCATGGCAAGTACCGACTTATCGTTCCGTTCTTGGCGCCGGCGCTCCTTCTTTACGGTGTGTTCGTGCTCTATCCCTATGTGCAGGCGTTCTGGATTTCGCTCCATCAGTGGCGAGGAGTCAGCGCCAACAAGAAGTACATCGGTCTGGACAACTACCGCAAGGTCGTCGAAGACGAGAATTTCCGCAACGCGCTGACCCACAACGTCCAGCTCCTGTTTGTGCTTCCCATTTTCATCATCGGCTTGGCCATGCTCTTCGCCACGCTCTTTGTTCAGGGTGGACGCGGAGTGCGCGGCGCAGGGTTCTATCGCGTTGTTTTCTTCTTCCCCCAGGTCATGTCGCTCGTGATCGTTGGAGTTCTCTGGCAATACATCTACAACCCGAACAGCGGATTGGTGAACGGATTCCTCGAAGCAATTGGGCTCGACAGCTTGACCAGATCATGGCTCGGCGACACCAGCACCGCACTCTGGGCGGTGGCCGCCGTTATCGTGTGGCAAGCCGTTGGCTTCTATATGGTGCTCTTTGTCGCTGGCATGCAGTCCATTCCACTCGACTTCTACGAGGCAGCCCGGCTCGATGGCGCAAACCGGTTTTCCCAGTTCAAGGACGTCACGATGCCCCTGCTCTGGGAAAACATTAGAGTCGCCATCGTCTACATCGCGATCGCGGCGCTGGACCTCTTCACCATTATTCAGGTCATGACCGAGGGCAAACCCCAACGCTCGACCGACGTCGCCGCTCGCTATATGTACGAGCAGGCATTCAAGAACAGTCAGTTCGGTTACGCATCGGCGATTGGCGTCGTACTTCTCATCCTGACACTCGGCCTATCGATCATCCTGCTCGTCTTCTCACGCCGAGACCGACTGGAATATTGATATTGCCCGCGGCCAGAGGAACGAAAGGACCGCCAGGTGAGCATTCAGGAATCGACCGGCAACATCCCTGCTATCGAGACAGATTCGGCTGACACTGTTACCACCGTGCGACGCTCGCGGTTCACTGGCGATAACACCTTCGGCGCATTTTCTCAGGTCCTGCTGATCATCTGGGCCATCCTCGTCATCTTTCCGTTCCTCTGGATGGTGATGACCTCGTTCAAGACCGATCCCGAGATCATCTTCAGCCCCTGGAGCCTTCCCGATTCCCTGCAATGGGACAATTTCGAGCGCGCCTGGAACGGCGCCCACATCGGCACCTACTTCAAGAACACCATCATCGTGGTGACGATGTCGGTCTTCTTCACCCTCCTCCTTTCCTCCATGACCGCCTATGTGCTGGCTCGGTTCGAGTTTCCAGGGAGCCGGATCATCTTCTACCTCTTCATGCTCGGCTTGATGTTCCCGGTCTTTCTTGCGCTGGTTCCCCTCTTTTTGCGTATTGATAGATGTCACCGCCGTACGTCGCCGCCACGGTGCTGTAGTCGAAGTCGTACTCCCCGGCGCCGTACCCGGAGCCATCGGGAATCTTCTGCGGCTCGCCATACTCGCCTGCGGCTGAAACCGCGCCCAGCATCGACCCGCCGATCACCGCTGCGGCAGCTGCTGTTGCGATCAGCTTGCGAACCCGTCCATAACCACCTTCGTCGAACATCGACATCACAACCCATCCTTTCGATGAATCCATTACCCAGGGCGATCCATTCCGCCTTGGCCTGCATTCATCCTGACGGGAATCGCCCCACGGCGAATCGGCAGGATTGCCTAAAGCCGTCTGACATACGCATCGCCTCGCTGCGACACGTCTCGAAATCCGGCGATCGGAGGATTGACGCGCTGAATGACCGATATCTTCACGAACACGCTTCTGGAAAATGCTCTTGTAGCCCTCAAGGGATAGGACCAAGACGGAATTCGGGTGATTGCCGAGGGGTGTTATCCCAGCGTTTCAACGGCGGAATCGCTTGGGACGACCGGGAATCGTCCCCTGGCGATCGCCAATCCGTTCTCCCCCTCCCCTATCCCTTGCCGTTCGGAGATATGAAATCGGGTTGCCGTGCCGCTTCGGCCATCCGCCGGGCGACCACGCGCGCATCCGCATCGACAGTCAGCGGTGTCCCCAGCGACCAATCGATTTCGCCAATCTGGGCCACACTCACCACCACATCACCAAAGTCATCGGACGTACCGCCGGTTACGCCCCAAGCTGTCGCCCCATTCGACCGCGCCAGCCACACCCGCGCCGGCGCAGTCTCCTCCGCGCCATCCACGATCAATACCCGCTCCGCTCTGCCATACCGCTCCGGCAGATCCACTTCTGCAACCCATTCCCAATCCGACAGATTCGCCGATCCGCTGACCACCCTCGCGTCTGGCTGCACCAGGTCCGCCACCCGGCCCGCGAGCTCGGCATCGTCATAGGCCACGAGCAGCGTTCCGGATCGCGGCGTATCCCAGCTTCGCGGCAACACTGCCGGTCGATATGACGTCACTGGCGGACCCGCGTCCCCATCATCCAGGAGAGAGCCAGTCCCGCCCATCCGCTCCTTCAGAAACCGGACATCGACATCCCGAAACTGCCGGAATCCATCCTCGATCACCACTGGACACCCGGCCAACACCACGCTCGCGCTTGCGGTCGAGAGAAACTGCCCCGCCCACGAGGCCGCCTGAAACGGTTCCGGCAGCTCGACCGTCCGATACTGCAATCTCGGATACGCCGCCAGGAACGAACGCAACGGCTCCGCACCGCGTGCTTCGAGCAAGGCAACCAATGCCGGGTCGAACCTGGGCTCGAGATAGGTTGCCTCGTGTCCAAGCTCGATGAGCGCCGTCATGACCGCCCGGTTGGTGGTTGCGGACGGATTCTTCCAATCCGAGACGATCGACGGCCCCGCAAGAATGAACCGCAACCCCTCCTCGACGACTTTGGTCACGCCGCCACGCCCAGCTCGCGCTCCACTGCGCCGATCGACTCGTCCAGAATCGCGATCATCTCGTCGATCTGTTCGGTCGTGATGATCAACGGCGGGGTGTAGAGCAGGTGATCGCCGACCACACCATCGACCGTGCCCTGACCGGGATACGAAACCATGCCGCGTTCCAGCGTCGCCTCGCCGATGCGCTTGCTGACCCCGAGCTCCACCGGGAACGGCGCTTTCGTCTCTCGATTTGCTACCAGTTCGACTCCCTGCATCAACCCCAACCCGCGCACATCGCCAATGATTGGATGCGCATCCATGAGCGCCACCAGCTGCGAACGGAAATACGAACCAACCCTCTCGGAGTTATCGACGAGCCGGTGCTTCACCGTGTAGTCGAGGACCGCTTTGCCGATAGCGGTGGAAAGCGGATTGCCGCCGGCGGTATGCCCGATCACAAACGATCCACCTGTACCGCGCACCTGTCCCACGATCTCGGGCCGCACCAGCACGGCGCCCAATGGGGTGTAGCCGCCAGAAATGCCCTTCGCGCACGCGATGAGATCGGGCGTTGCGT
>JAWKPF010000075.1 GCA_041390825.1 Thermomicrobiales bacterium | reverse complement strand
CTCCTCAGCAATCACTCGGACTCCGCAAGACATCGCCTCGGTCGGCAAGCGCAGCGCGAGAGGACGAGCGCATACGCCCGTCCTCCCGCCCCTTTTCTTTCTACCTGTTGCCTTTTGCCCCTATTCGACCACCCGCAACGTGGCCGCCATACCGCCGCCCTCCGCATCGCCATGAAGCGAGCAGTAGTAGATGAACTCACCGGCAACCGGGAAGCTGGCAGTGAATTCCATCGGCAGTCCCAGCTCAGGAATGCCCATGAATCCCGACTGCATGTAGCCGGTTCCCTCCCAGACGGTCGTGCCCGATGGCAGGAAGGTCGCCATGTTCTGAGTGAACTTCGGCCGTCCATCCGCGAAGGCTGTGACCTCGAACTCTTCTGGCGGGGTCTCGCCCTCTCCGAGGAAGGTGACATTGTGCGGTTCGCCTGCGGACTGATTGATCCACTTGACCGAATCGCCGACCTTGATCTCGAGCACGCTCGGCAAAATGGCCATCACGCGCGCCTGCCCATTGCCCGCGCCGAGCGCGGCGGTCCAAAGCGTGGCGCCGTCGGCCTGCGCTTCTGCCACCGGTTCGGCGAACTCTGCCGTCGCAGCCATACCTTCTTCGGCGAGCGTGGCGAGCTGCTCGGCGGCCAGGGCATCGACTCCTGCCTGATCGAGCGGAAGCGCCGCTCCGGCCTCCTGCACGATGATCGTGCCGCGCATCACCGCCTGATGCGGAATGCAGAGGTACTCATAGGTGCCGGGGGTCGAGAACGTAACGATGACCGGGATGGCTGGGTCCCAGAGGATATCGACCCCAGTATTGACCGGAGTGACTCCGTCGACGACCTGATTGGGAGTCGGCAAGATCATGTCCGGATTCAGCACGAGGCTGGGCATCTCCCCTGCGGCCGGGCTGGCGAGTTCCGGATCGGGAATGAAGAGCGCCGGCGGCTCGGCGCCGTAGCCAAACCAGGCGTTGTGCAATCCCGGCATGGCGGACTGGAACCAGATTTGGTCGCCAGCGTTGATCACGATCTCCCCCGGGAAGAACCCCTGGAAATCGAGCTTGTTCTCCATGTCCATCCCGCCGACGACCACCTTCCAAAGATTGGTGCCATCGGCCTGCGGTCCGGGAACGGGTGACGCTGCCGCGTCTTGATGATTCGAATGCGCGCTGGCGAACTGGCGGCCACCGGGCAGCATTGCCATAACCAGCCCTGTGAGCCCGAGCGCCCCGCCCGTCTTGAGCAGCGATCGGCGATCGATGGTGCGAGCTACGGGTCCAGATGCAACTTGAAATGCGTTACGAATGCGATCTGCGTCATACGAGTTCATTGCGTTTTCTCCACTTACTTCGATCGAAATCCACTATCCACGTAACCGACTTACCCGAAGTTCCTCCTTTCCCCATTCAGCGGCTCCTCCTCCGCTGTCGCGTGCTATTCGGTAACGATGAGCTTCGCTGTCATGCCCTGCAGCAGATGATGCTTGCAGACAAGGTTGTACGTGCCAGGCGTGTCGATGACGACCGATTCCGACTGACCTGCGGCAAGCTGCGGAATGTCGATCGCCCCATCGGCGCCAGCAACGCTATGCCAGTTGGCTCCTTCGTTGACAAAGGTCAGCGGCGTGCCCGCCTTGACGGTGATCGATTTCGGCGCGAAGCGATTGTCGGAAAGGATGACCGTGGTGCCGGTATCGCTTTCGATCACTTCGAACGGCTCAGGTGACGCGACGCTGGTTGCCGCGGGCGCATCGTGCGTAGTGCCGTGGTTCATCTGCATGCCGTTGTCGCCGGTCACGGCAGGAGCATGCATGGGCACGGTTTTCTCACCGGTCGGATCCCAGTTCTCGCCGAGCGGACCCGGAGGCACAGCGCCTTCGTACTGAATCACTGTCATCATGCCGTTATCGGCGTGATTCTCGATGTGGCAATGCACCATCCAGACCCCCGGATTGTTGGCCACGAACTCGATGTCGTAGCGCTCCCCTGGCGCCACCAGCACCGTGTCCTTGGTCAGCTGGGCCGATTCGGGCACAGGATTGCCATCGGTCGCCACGATCTTGAACGAGTGCCCATGGGTATGGAACGGGTGCGGCACATTGCCGGCATTGATGAGCCGGATGCGCACCTTGTCACCCTCGCTGACCACGATCGGCGGAATGGCCTCGTGCATCTTGCCGTTCATGAGGAAGTAGTCGGTGCCGAACTCTCCGCCGCGCAACGTTTGGTCGCGCGGGCCGCGGGGTTCCTCCCCCAGGGCAACCGCGGGGGTCAGCTCAGCGTCCCATTCGGTCAGGATGTATGTGTAGTCCCGGTCGATCTCCGGCAAACCGCCCTTTGGCTCGACGATGAATGCGCCATAAAGCCCCAACAGAATTTGGGTGGAGACATCGGTATGCGTGTGATACCAACGGGTGCCTCCGGGAGTGGCAATGAACTCGTACGTGAACGACTCACCTGGCTCGACCGGCGCCTGACTGAGACCAGCGGGACCGTCCATAGCGTTGGGTACATCGACGCCGTGCCAATGGATGGTGGTGCCCGTGGGCAACTCGTTGGTAAGGGTGACACGCACCCGGTCGCCCTCAGTAACACGAATCTCCGGACCCGGCATGATGCCGTTGTAGGTCCAGGCTTTCACCGTCGTGCCGGGTTGGAGTTCCACCTCGGTCTCCTTGGCGGTTAGGTGGAATTCCTTGACTGGCGGCTCGGTCGCCGCACCCAAGCCTGTCAATCGGTCGCCACCAACCACGGCAGCGAGTCCAGCCAGCACCCCAACGCATAGGAGTGCTGTGAGCACGAGCCCAATCTTCGAGCTCCTGGTTGTCCAATCGATCGGTCGAAACATCTCGAGTCAACTTCCGCTAGCTTCCCATCCGCTGCCAGCGTCACTACGTTGCGCTGGCTGTGGCGGCGCCATTAGGTTCGGCAAGGCAACACATTTCCTCACCGGACCCAACGATACGGTCCCGAACGCCTCCAGCTCATCGGTAATCCTCCGTATTTGGCCCACGCAGCAAGAACGCATCGGATACGTAAGGTGGCGTATCGGAGTCGATCGCCCGCTCGGCCCGACTTCCCTCCATGACACACCCGCGGTCGCCGAGTTCGCAGTGTCGCAAGTCACAGCATGTGCCCGATGCGAGGCCGAGCACCCATTGCCCGGCCCCACATCGCGGCACTCCTGATTGACCGATTATTCGACGACCCGAAGGGTTGCACCCATGCGGCCACCGTCGGGATCGCCATGGAGCGAGCAGTAGTAGATGTACTCGCCAGCAACCGGGAAGCTGGCGGTGAACTCCATTGGCAGACCCAACTCTGGGATTCCCATGAAGCCCGACTGCATGTAGCCTTCGCCCTCCCACGTGGTATTCCCCGACGGCAGGAAGGTGTCCATGTTCTGAATGAACTTGGGCCGTCCATCAGCAAACTCGCCCACTTCGAACTCGACCGGCGGAACCACGCCCGGGCCGAGGAATGTCACGTTATGCGGCTCGCCTGGCGACTCATGAATCCACTTGACCGAATCGCCGACCTTGATTTCGAGCAGGTCAGGGAGGAAGGCCATGACCCGCACCTGTCCCGGACCGGCGCCGATCGCCGCTGTCCACAAGGTCGAGCCATCTGCTTGCGCTTCCGCCACCGGCTCGGCGAACTCCGCCTTCGCGGCCACTCCTTCCTGGATCAACGCGTTCGCTTGCTCAGTCGCCATGGCATCGAGCGCGGCCTGGTCGAACGGGAGTTCCGATCCCGCTTCCTGCACGATGACCGTGCCGCGCATGACCCCCTGGTGAGGGATGCAGAGGTAGTCATAGGTTCCGGGCGTGGGAAACGTGAGGACGACGGGAGTGGCCGGATCCCAAAGGATGTCCAGCCCCGTATTGACCGGATTCACCCCATCGACCGCCAGATTGGCGGTCGGCAGCGCAACATCCGGATCGAAGACGATGGCCGGCGCCTCCCCGGCAGCCGGGCTGGCCAGTTCGGGATCAGGGATTTGCAGAATGGGCGGCTCGGCGCCATAGCCAAACCAGACGGTATGGAATCCGGCCATGCCTTCTGTGAACCAGATCCGATCGCCGGC
>JAWKPF010000074.1 GCA_041390825.1 Thermomicrobiales bacterium | reverse complement strand
ATCGAAGGGGAGAGTCATGCGCGCGCTCCTCTCAACGAGCGATTCCCACGGCGCACCCCTCCGCCAGCGCTCAACCACAGCCACTCGAATACAAGCACCCCAACGGCAAGCGCTGCCAGCGCCGGCCAGAGATCGCCAAGCCCACGTCGAGTCGTCCCGACCTCATCCGACGCCGCTGCCTGGGCCAGCGCCTCGGGCAGCTCCTCGTTGGCGCGCAGATTCGACTCCACCGGATGTCCGGCATTGACTACAAACGAGCCAGTCGCGCCCGCGCGCCCGCTCGTGCTGAGCTCCTGCACGGTATATTCACCCGCCTCGCCGGTGGTCGGGAAGACGACGGTCTCGATAGCCCCACCTGCGTCGACCGAAACCGGAATGTCGGTTTCGATGCCGGACGGGGAAACGATGCGCACGGTAGCCGCGCCCGCGCGCGGCTCGATGGTTACCGGGTCACCCAGCGCGGCCGAGTCCGGCAACGCCGCCGGAGCCAACGCGCGCACCACGTTTGCGGTCAGAATTGGGAAGGCGATCCGCTGCGGCAGCGCGCTCTCCTGGAGACTGATGGCCAGCACAACCATCGGCTCGGTCGAGCCGGGCGCCGCTCCGCGATAGAGAAGCGGACCGCCTTCCCCCTCGACCACGGCTGTATCGCCTTCGGACATCTGCAGGATCGGGGTTTCACCGGCGGTGAGCCCGGTCAGATCGACGCCATCCAACAACGGATCACCCGCGCGCACATGCTGCACCGAGGCAGCTGTCATCACCCCGGTCGTCGGCAGCAACCCATCCACCGGCGGATCGACGAAAAAGGCCGGCGCGACGATTTCATCCGCGCTCACGGGCGTGTATCCCTCGAAGACGTAGAGATCGTACGGTCCGGCCGGAATATCGCCGTTCAGATGCTCGGTCGTGGAAATCGTGGTCACCTGCGCGCCGGGAAGCGAAGTCAGCGCCCGCTGCAGCACCAACGGCGTATCCGACACGAGCAAGATGCGCTGCGCCAGATCGCTATCGCGCGCCAACACCAATTCGGCGGCGTTGTCGGCTGGCAGCGCGTCATCCGTGTTCGCCTGGAGCTCGACGCGCAGGCGGGAAACATCGCTCGGCAGCAGATCCGAGATGAAATCGACCGTTGCATTCGCGTCGATTTGCAGGTTCTCTGAATCCACCACAATTCCATTGGCGAAGACCGAGACCGTCGCGTTGACCTGCTGATCGCTGAAGTTCGCCAGCCGGGCAAAGAGCTCGGTCTGGTTGGCATTGTCGCCAGACGCTCGCGCCGTCAGCTGGACCACGGCCAGGTTGGCCGCGCTGGCCCGCCCGACCAGGAGCAACTCGATAGGGGCATGCACATTGGCCGCAACCGAGCGATCGGCAGCCACCGCGCCATCGGTGATCACCACAACCTGGTTTTCCAGATCGGGCAGCATCAGATTGCTCGTCAGAACCAGCGCCGCGTTCAGATCGGCGCGCCCTCCCGGCAATGAAAGCTCCCGTACTCGCGTTTCCAGCGTACGCAGACCCGCGCCGTCGGTCGCCTCGAACGATTGCACCGAGGTTCCCAACAACATGACAGTCGCCACATCGCCGTCCCGCAACTCACCGACACGCTCGGCCGCCAGTTCTTTGGCCACGGTGAAGCGATCGCTGCCGGAATCGACGTCGGTGGCGGCCATGCTGGTCGATCCATCGAGCAGGATCACCAGATGCTTTGGCTCGGTGCGCTGCGTGAGCCCGGCCCAGGCGTCCGCCACCGCGGGCCGCGCCAACGCCAGTCCCAGGGCGCCGACAGCCAGCAATTGCAGCAGCAGCAACAACGAAATCGGCGGCCGGCGCAATCGGGCGTCGTCGGTGGGCGCGGGCGCCACAAGCCGCCAGAAGCGCAATGTGGGCACAGGCCGCTCCACCGGTGTGGTATGACGCATGTGAAAAAAGATGACCACTGGAATGCCGATCAACGCCAGCAAGCCGATTGGCGCAAGGAACTGCAGGCTGCTCATGGGCGTCCGTCCTCTGACCAGGATCCCGGATCCGGGACACGACATGCCGAACCGTTCTCCACATGACGACCGCACGCCGCACACCCCAGAACCAAGCGTTCTGAACGCCTCACCCTGGACCCTGGGCACCGGATGCTGGACCCTCGTTCGCTCATCCAACCACCCCCCGTTGCGCCAGCAACCCGAGCACCACGGTTTCGAATGGCCAGTCGGTTTGCAGGGTGATCAGCGGAATTTGCTCGGACGCACAGACCGACTCAACATCGGCCTGCCACGCCGTCAATGCACGCGTGTAATCAGCGAGCGCGGATTGCGTCGGTGTGATCTGCAAGCGGGTGGCTTGCTCCAGATCGATGAGCTCGATGGTCAGCGGTTGCGCGTTTGCGCCTACCGGGAACGCAAGCGCGGGATCACGCTCGGCCGGATCGACGATCTGCACCACAGTCGTCTGCCAACCTCGGCTGCGCAGCAGCTGGAATGCCGTCCGCATCTCATCCGGCTCGCCAGAGAGGAGATCGGAGAGCACGATCAGCACGCCGGGCCGCTTCCGGGCCCGCGCATAGCGCTCGACCGATTCGGCGAACGATGTCGTCCCGCTTGCCGGCAGGTCGGTCAGGTACTTCAGCATCGGGGTGATGTTCGAACGGCCGTGAGACGGCCCGAATGGATGCCCGAGCTGATTGCTGAATGGCGTGATCGACAACCGGTCGAAATGCCAGAGCCCAACATATCCGAGCGATCCGGTCACTCGCCGCGCATAGGTGAACTTGGTGATGCGCTGCGCATCGCCAGACCAATCCATGGAGCCCGACGCATCCAGCAAGAGATGCACGGTCAGCTCGGTCGTGACTTCGCTCAACCGGATGAAGAGCTCTCCCAGCCGGCTGTAGATGTTCCAATCGATCCGGCGAAAGTCGTCGCCTTGGGAATAGCTCTTGAAATCGGCAAACTCGGGTGACGAACCGCGCCGTTGTGAGCGATGCTCACCAGCTAACCCATGCGACACCGACGCATTCGAAAGCAACGTCAGCTTTCGCAGGCGAGCCAGCAACTCCTCATCGAACACCACCTGCTCGCGCGCTGGCGCAACGGCATGCTGGTCAGGCGAAACCGTTCCGCCAAATCTGTCTCGAATGGACGTGAGCAGACCGTTCATCAGCCATCGTCCTGATCGGAGAAGTAGTTCTCGACAATCGAGCGATACTCGGGCGGCACGTGATTGCTGTCCGGGGCGGCCTCGCCCACCTCACCCTGTTCGGTCGAGCCGCTGCTGACCGTGACTCCCGCGCCCGATCCGGAGCTCGACGCGCCAGAGTTGCCTCCGATCGAAATCGATTGCCCCTCGGGCGAACGGGGGAGCTCGATGGCCCGATGCGGATCGGCGTCTGCTCCACTTGCATCGTCACCCTCGCCCGTCTCATCGGAAACCTTCGGTGCGGATGGATCCTTCTTGCCATCGGTCTGATGCTCGTTTTCGCCGCCGCTGCCGTCCGCCGGATCGCTCGCATCCTGGTTGCTCTCGCCACCCGCTCCGGAACCGGTGCTGGAGTCGCCTTCGGTGGCGTCGGTTTGTTCGGCTGGGTCGTCGCTTGGCGAACCAGTCCCGCCTCCCGGCTGCTGCGCACTGCTATCTCCGGGAGCCCCCTCCGTGTCACTGGGAGCGTTCGATTCGGCGGGAGCGCCATCGCCTTCCTTGCCACTGGAGCTCATGGAGTCGTCGCCAATACCCGCTTCGGCTTCTGCGCCGGAATCTGAACTTGACTCCCCCGGATTGCCCGGCTGGCTTCCACTCGCGCTGGAAGGGTTCGATTCTGAGGAGTTTCCGGACGAGTCGTTCGGTGATGGCAACCCTTCGTTGCCGGCGCTCAATTGATCGCTTTGCTGAGATGCGTTGGCCGCCGCGTGCTCCTGGGCTTGCTGCATGGCTTGATCGAGCGCTTCGGACGACTGCACCTGTTGCCCGCTTTGCTCCACCGCATTGGCCAGGTCGCGTATGCCGTTCTGGGCAGCTTCGCCGCCCTGCTCCAGTCCCTCGGCAGCCTCCTGGGTCGTTTCCGAAAGCGTCTTGTTCCCGTCGGACATCTCGGCCGCGGCCTGGCTCAGGTCGCTGGCCAAATCGGCGCGTGCTTGATCGGAGAGCTCACCGGCCTGGCTGGACACATCCCGCAGTTCTTCGGCTGCGGCGCCGTACAGTCCCCGATCGATGAGATCGGCAGCCTCGCTGGTCAACGCGTGATCGGCCAACGCATCGGCCAGACGTCGGAGGTCCTCCTGATTGGTGATCGAGGTCTGCATCATCGCTTCGACCTCTTCCACCGTGGGCACGTCCTGGGTGTCTGGCGGCTGAGCGGCTACCTCCGGCTGCACGAACCGTTCCGCTGCGGGGACAAAGGCCGGCACCACATTCGATTCCGTCGGCGGTATGCCGCCTCCGGTTCCACGCGCGAACGCGAGCGCGGCAAA
>JAWKPF010000073.1 GCA_041390825.1 Thermomicrobiales bacterium | reverse complement strand
GTCGAAGGGCGGCCGTGAGCCCGGCAATCCCGCCGCCGACAATTGCAATCCGTTTCCGCTCGGTCATACCGCTCGTCCTTTACTTCTCAAACAAAGAGCGGTCCGCATGGGCGAACCGCTCTCTGTGTGTCGCAAAGTGAAATCCTAGATGAAGAGTGGCGCCAGCACCAGCGTGATTGTCGCGAAGAGCTTGATCAACACATGGAGCGACGGGCCGGCAGTGTCCTTGAACGGGTCACCGACGGTGTCACCCACGACCGCGGCATTGTGGGCGTCGGAGCCCTTGCCGAGGACGTTGCCGTTGTCATCCTTGAGATTGCCGGCTTCGATGTACTTCTTCGCGTTGTCCCAGGCGCCACCACCGTTGTTCAGGAAGAGCGCCATGAGCACGCCAGCAATGGTGCCGATCATGAGCAGTCCGGCAGCAGCTTCCCATCCCAGAGCCGTGCCAACCACTACCGGACCCGCGACGGCAAGAAGACCTGGCAGCACCATTTCGCGCAGCGCGGAGCGAACCGAGATATCGACGCAGCGTGCGTAATCGGGCTGGGATGTGCCAGCGATGATGCCGGGGTCGGCTTTGAACTGGCGACGGACCTCTTCGATCATGTCGCCGGCGGCATTGCCGACCGCGCGAATGGCGAGCGAGGTGAAGAGGAACACGATCATCGCGCCGATGAGACCGCCAACGAAGACCTTCGGCTCGGCGACATTGACCACGCGCTCGACTTCATTGCCAACGCCCTTGAAGCGATTGACCTCTTCCAGGAAGGCCGAGAAGAGCAGGAATGCGGCCAGAGCGGCAGTTCCGACGGCGTAGCCCTTGGTGAGCGCCTTGGTGGTATTGCCCACCGAGTCCAGCGCATCGGTCACATCGCGGACCGACTCCGGCTGATCCGACATCTCGACGATACCGCCGGCGTTGTCGGTAATGGGTCCGAACGTGTCCATTGCCAGGATGTATGCGGCCGACATGAGCATACCCATGGTCGCCACCGCGGTGCCGAAAATGCCCGCGGAGACTGCGGCATCAGTCGGGAACTCGACAGAGTGGCCAATGGCATACGACGCGAGCAACGCGGCCGAAATGACGATCGCCGGAAGACCCGTGGTCTCCATACCGACCGAAAGACCAGAAATCATGTTGGTCGCGACGCCGCGCCGCGATTGTTCGGCGATCTCACGAACCGGTCGATAGGTTCCCGCGGTGTAGTACTGCGTGATGAAGAGGAACGCGATCGATGTCACGATCCCGATGACGCCGCAAACAGCGAACTGCCACTGCCCATAGGGGAGCACCCAGTAGCTGACAGCGAAGAGTCCCACCACAGCAAGCGCGGAGACGACATAGAAGCCCTTGTTCAGCTCGCCCATCGGATCGGTGATGGCTCCCTTCGGACGGACCGACAGGAGCCCAATCAGCGAACAGATCACGCCGACAGCGCCGACGAGCGGCGGGAAGAAGATCCATGCGATGTTGTCGTCACCGGAGCCCGGAGAGGCCTTATAGAGGGCGACACCTAGGACCATAGCGCCGATGAACTCGGCTGATGACGACTCGAACAGGTCGGCGCCGCAGCCGGCGCAGTCACCGACGTTGTCGCCGACGAGATCGGCGATCACCGCCAGGTTGCGCGGATCGTCTTCCGGAATGCCAGCTTCGAACTTGCCGACCAGGTCGGCGCCAGCATCAGCGGCCTTGGTGTAAATACCGCCGCCAAGTTGGGCAAAGAGCGCCACAAAGCCTGGCGCCAAACGCCAATCCGACGATCAGTACGGCGTTTCCGCCACGGTCGGCAGCGCGCCTTCAGCGAACTGGTAGACGACCAGGTAGACGCCCGCCACCGAGGAGCGCCAGGGCAACCACCAGGAACCCGGACACTGCGCCACCAGCGCAACAGCGTTCATCGCGTCGGCCAGGCTCTTGCGAGCACCCGCTGCGGTTCGGATGTTGGAGCGCACCGCCACATACATCCCGATGAACCCCGAGATGCCGGAAAGGGCGGCTCCAAGAGAACGAGATCGATGTCTGAGGGCCCGCGTGGACTGGTGATCGTTCTCGAAGTAGACGGAGACGCCAGAGCACCACGGCAACGACGATGGCGAGGAACAATCGTCCGGTATTGACGCCTTCAGATAGGCAAGCGCCCCTTCGAGAATGCGGTCGGAGATGTCCCGCATTTCCGGGGTACCCGTATCCTTCCGCATCACATCGCGAGCAAGATAGATCGCGAAGATGATCGCTATGACGCCAATGATGATGACTTTGGCGCGAGATACGAACGAAGATATCGTCCAAGTTCCCCTCCTCGATTCCCGCATGCGCGAACCATTAGTGCCAAAAGCAGTTTCGCTCTACCGTGGTACACACAAAGAGCCAAGCCTTCGCGAGCAGAACCTTGCCGCTTCGAAGAGTCTTCACAACTGTTGCAGCCGTTTTAGCGTGGTTGTCCGCACCGTTTCTCCTCCCGGCGCGACCACGAAGTTTACCACCGTCGTCGGGGTTGTGCGCTCTCCACAATCAGGACGTCGCAATCAGAACTGCGTTACCGAGATGGTGCGACGGCAGGCGCACCGCTTGCGGGACTCGCGCCACTTCCGAAAGTCATGCCAGGACACGAGGATCTGGGCGGCGTTGAAGATCGATGAGTAGGTGCCGCTGATGACGCCGATGAGCAATGCCAGAACAAAGGTGCGGGTCGATTCGCCGCCAAAGAGGAAGAGCGCCAGCAGCGTGAACACAACTGTCAGCGAGGTGTTGACCGAACGCACGATCGTTTGGGCGAGACTGTAGTTCACGATGCCTTCGAATGTGGGATCGGATTGCCGGGCGAGATTCTCCCGGATACGGTCAAAGACCACGATGGTGTCGTGCACCGAGAATCCAATGATGGTCAGAATCGCGGTGACGAAGAGCGCGTCGACCTGCACACCGAACAACCATCCAAGGATCGAGAAGACACCGAGCACCAGGAAGACATCGTGCAGCATGCCGATGATTGCCGCGGCGCCGTAATGCAGCGGACGTTGAGTGTTTCGGAACGCGAACGCGATATAGGCCAGGATACCCAGCGACGCCACAGCAATCGCCAGGATCGAGCGAGTGGCAACCTGATCGCTCACGGACGATCCCACCGTCGAGATCTGCAGTTCTGTGAACGGCCCGATCTGGCTTGTCAGCGCTTCGGTAAGCTGGGTCTTGAGTTCAGATGGAGTCGCCATCTCCTCCATGCGGATGATGGCGACATTGTCCGTGCCACCGTCTTCCGACGACGTCTGGACGACCGAATCGTCGACGCCGTACTGAGCGAGCACGTTCTTGACTTCCTCGGTCGAAACCGACTTGTCGAACTGAATCTCCCAGATCGTTCCGCCGGTGAAATCGATCCCAAGGTCGAGCCCGTTGATGATCAGCGAAACGAGCCCCGGGAGGATGATGATGATCGAGAGGAGATACCACCATTTGCGATACGTCGCGAGATGTTCGATCACGATCTGCTTCCCCTAGTCCGCGGCGCTCGAGCTGGCCACCGACTTGCGCGTGGTGCCAAGCCACCAGGTGTTGTGAATGCGGGTCGAACTGAGCACGAGGCGCAGGAAGGTGCGCGTAACGGTGTATGCGGTGAACATACTCACCGCGACGCCGATGAAGAGCGTCAGTGCGAACCCGGTGATGATGGTGGCGCCAGTGTATTGGCCGAACCAATAGAGGATTGCGGCGGTAATCATCGACGTAATGTTCGAGTCGCGAATCGATGGCCAGGCATGCGCAAAGCCGTTCTCGACCGCTTGGGATGCCGGTCTACCGAGCCGCAACTCCTCTTTCAGTCTCGAGAAGATGAGGATGTTTGCGTCGACCGCCATACCGATCGACAAGACGAAACCGGCGATGCCCGCAAGCGTCAAGGTGACCGGAATGAGTTTGAACAACGCGAGCACCAGCAGGGTGTAGATCCCGAGCGCAATCACTGACAGGAATCCCGGCAGGCGGTAGTAAATGATCATGAACAGGGCAACGGTGCCGAGTCCGATGATGGCCGCAGTGAGACTCTTGTCGATCGAATCCTGACCGAGCGAAGGGCCAACAACACGGCTCTGGACGACTTCGAGCGGAACCGCCAACGCTCCTGCCTTCAGCTGGACCACCAGGTTGTCGACATCGGCCGGAGCGATGCCCTCGATTTGCCCCTGATCGGAAATGGCTCCGTTGATGACCGGGGAGGAAATGACGGTCTTGTCGATGACGATCGACATCGGACGGCCGATGTTCTGGCTGGTGAAGTCGTAGAACCGGTCAGCAGCGTCTCCGTTCAGTTCGAAGCCGACGACCACCTGACCCAATGGACCAGTCGCGCGGTAGGCGTCCTTGAGATCGGACCCGGAGATGATGGTTTGGAACACCGGCCCATCAGCCGCGGTGTCGTCCATCGATGCTACTGGAGAAGCCTCTGGCGATGCGACTGGGGATCCGTCCACGGCTGTGGGGGAACCAGGAGTAGTGCTCGACGCGGAACCAAGCGTAGTGTTGACGATCGTTCCGGCCGGGAGCACCTGGCCGTTCGTGTCGATGATCTCGAGCAATGCGGTCTGGCGCACGACCTCGACAGCTTCTTCCGGGTCGGTGACGCCGGGAAGCTCGACGATGATCTGATTATTGCCGCGAGTCTGAACCAGCGGTTCGCTGACCCCCAAACCGCCAACTCGCCGTTCGATGGTGTCACGCGTGCCGGACAGCGTGTCCGAATCCAGCTTCTGGCCCTCGGCCGGACGTGCTTCCAGCAATACCTGGACGCCGCCTTGCAGGTCCAGTCCTTCCTGGATCGGGTGGTCCGCCTTGAACGAGCCGACGTCGAGATCTTCGCCGGGGAGCGCGACCCAACCCGCGAAGAGGGTGAGGACGATGATAAATGCGAGTGTTATCCAGGGAGAGATTTTCAACGATGGCACTCCAGTCGCGGCGCGGG
>JAWKPF010000072.1 GCA_041390825.1 Thermomicrobiales bacterium | reverse complement strand
ACGAAAGGCACGGCGCCCTCGCGACCGTGCGGGTGGGTGATCCGATTCTGGGAACCTAACGCTTCCCGATCCCAGCCGACTCCTTTCTGTTGGGCTGATCGCCGTCGATTGCGATATTGCCAAATCGATCGATCTCGAATCGCTGTCCCGAAAGGACAACCGTGGTCGAGCTTGGTTCTTCTATGATCGCGGGGCCAGTGCCCTGGAATCCCAGCGGCAGCGCAGACCGGTGATACACCGATGTCTTCGCGGTCTCGCCAGTGGCGAAAGCTACCGAACGTTCCCGGGACGGAATGCCGACCGCTGAGCCGCCCTCATTAGCCACGCCCGCAGGAGTGAGACCCACCTCAACTGTGCTTGTCAGTCGGAAATTGACGAGCTCGATCTCGGTTGCCTCGAGGCGAAAGGTATAGAGCTGCTCATGCAACCGATGAAAGCGATCTGCAAAATCCTCTTCCGACAGAAGTTCATCGTCGACTGGAACGCGCACGGTGTGCTCCTGTCCATGGTAGCGGCAGTCGATGGCGCGTTGGTGTTCGATATGACCTGCCTCGAAACCCTGCGCCACGAGCGTTTCCATTGCTTCCAGCTCCATCTCCGAAAAGACGCTGTCGCGCGCTGCCGCCGGGAACGACGCGAGTGCCCGAACGAACGTGCGTGATTGATCGAGCCGTGGTTTGCTGGTGAGCATACCCCAGGCGCTGAAGGTGCCGGGGAAGTTCGGGATCAGCAACCGCTTGACACCGAGTTCGCGCGCAAGATGACCGGCGTGAATCGGTCCGCCACCCCCATAAGCAATCAATGTGAAATCGCGCGGATCATACCCGCGCCGTACCGAAACGAGTTTCAATGCCTCGACAGTGAGCTCGCCGAACAGCCGCAATACACCTGCCACTGTTTCGCGCATTCCGAGTCCGAGGCGATCGGCGATTGGTGCGAACGCGTGCTGTGAGAGATCCGAATCGACCCTGAGGCGCCCGCCAAGAAACGCTGCCGGATCGAGAATCCCGGCCAGGAGCATCGCGTCGGTGATCGTTGGTTCGGAACCTCCAAGACCGTAGCAGGCTGGACCGGGGTCTGCACCCGCGGATTTGGGGCCGATTCTGAGCGCGCCGCCTTCGTCGAACCAGACAATGCTTCCACCCCCAGCGCCAATCTCGACAATGTCCACGACCGGTATGCGCAGCGGATACCCCGGAGACCACGGAGTCCACTCCATGCGGTAGTCCTGCGAAATGGCCGCCTCGCCATCCACGATCACAGAGCACTTGGCAGTTGTGCCACCGACATCGAGCGTGATCAGATGCGACTCGCCGACTTGCCGTCCGATGGCGAGCGCCCCCGCGATTCCTCCCGCCGGCCCTGACTCGACCAACTGGATCGGTTGCTCACGTGCGAAGTCGAAGGTGGCCGAACCGCCATTCGACAGCATTACGAAACGGCGATCGGTCGCCTTCTCCTCGTCGAGGGTCGTACTCAAGTGTTCCAGATAACGATCGAGAATCGGCTGGACATACGCGTTCAGCACCGCGGTGGACGTCCGCTCGTATTCGCGCCACTCGCGGCAAACGTCCGACGAACAGGTGATCGAAACGCCCGGCAACAGGGCTGCCAGATGCGCCTTTGCGGACCGCTCATGCTCTGGCCAAGCGTAGGAATGAAGAAAGCTGATCGCGATTGCCTCGATCGCCTCATCCAGGCAGACACGTGCGATCTCCTCCAGTCGTTCCAGGTCGAGCGGCAGCTCTTCGGAACCATCGACGAGCATGCGTTCGCTTACCTCGAACCGCAATCGCCGCGGCACAAGGGGCTCGGGCTTGTGGAACTTGAGGTTATACATGTCCGGGCGATTTCCGCGGCCGATTTGAAGCGCGTCGCGGAAGCCCCGGGTAGTGACCAACGCGGTCCGCACACCAGATCGTTGGGTGATGGCATTGATCACCACTGTCGTTCCATGAATGAGGTGATCGATCGCCGCAAGCTCGACTTCCGCGACCTTCAAGGCATCAAAGACCCCACGCGAAAAATCAGAGGGCGTTGTCGAACTCTTCGCTTCGAAGACACTGTTCGTTGCAGGATCGAAAACCACCGCGTCGGTGAAGGTTCCGCCAATGTCGACTGCGACTCGCAAATTGGTGGTCATTTCGCACCCGACGCTTCACCATAGACGCGAACCAGCTCATCACGAGAAATGAGATCGTCGGCCAGATCGCGCGCCACCGCGACGGGATCGCGCTCGGTTACGGGCCCCCAGCCGCCACCATTGCCGGTAACGATCCGCACGATATCGCCTTTGCCCAGGGGGACGTGTGACGTTCGCCCGCCACGCTCACGAGTGCCGTCGGTGCGCACCACCTCGTAGTAGTTGAGCGATCCGTCGAAGCCGCCTTCGACTCCCCACGGAGGCGTTCGAGATCGACCCATGCTGGCCATGAGTTTGCCGCCCATCGGCGCATCGACACGGTACTCGCGCACCGTCCCGAATCCTCCACGGTACTTCCCATGTCCCGCTGGATCCCAGGTATTGAACGAATTGGTCAACATCGTAAGCGGGAACGCGGTTTCGATGACCTCAGCCGGGTAGTTGTAAGTGTCACCGTCCGTGGTCGCGATCAATGAGCTTTCGCCGTCCCGGTCCGCGCAGGCGCCCCAGCCTCCGTCTTGTGGTGTCGTGAGAAGCCAATAGCGACCGTCGTCGTGTTGGCCACCAATGTAGTACGCGCAAAGCGAGAGGTAAGATCCGGCGGACAACGACTGAGGCAGCACCGGAGCGAGCGCCTTCCAGATGAGTTCGGTGGCACTTGCGGAGGCTTCGTAGTACCAACCTGTTGGCGCCGGACGGGTTGCCGTGAAAATGGTTCCTTCAGGACAGATCAACTCGAACGGACGGAAGAGGCCCTCGTTCGAGTCGAGTTGAGGGCCGATGATCGCCTTGAAAACCGTCTTGCATGCTGAAAGCAAGGCGCCGCGCGCGCAGTTGATCGCTCCTGCAGTCTGCTTGGCGGTCCCGGTGAAGTCGGCAACAAACCGGTCACCATCGACGGTCACCTTCACCTGGATCGGAATTCGGTCTTCGGTTATTCCGTCTCCGTCGATGAAGTCCGTAGCGGTGTAGGTTCCATTCGGCACGTTCCGCAGCGCTTGCCGTGCCATGGCTTCACCATGCGACATGATTCCATCGAATGCTGCCAGCAACTCCTCGACTCCATAGCGGTTTGCAATTTCGCGCACTCGAGCATCGGCGACTCGCACGGCAGCGACGCCAGCGTTCAGGTCTCCAATCGACATGAGCGGCAAGCGCACATTCGCCTCGATGATGTCGATGATTGCCTGATTGATTTCTCCAGCGGTGAAGAGCCTTAGGCGAGGAAACTGGAGACCCTCCTGGTAGATTTCGGTCGAATCGGGCGCAATCGAACCGAGCACCTTGCCCCCAATCTCCGTCCAGTGGGTCACCGAGATTCCAAAACCAATCACGGTCGAATCGACGAAGATCGGCATGATGAGCGCAATATCGGGGTTATGCGTGCCTCCGCCATAGGGAGAGTTCGTCATGTAGACATCGCCTGGCCGCATCGAGGACAGAGGATACTTCTCGAGAATCGAAGCTACCTGCGGCTGAAATGTTCCTGTAAAGAGGCATAGGCCGTTGTCCTGAGCGACCACCGCGCCATTCGCATCGGTGATGCCGCATGCAAAATCGAGGACCTCGTAAACGATCGGGCTCATGCTGGTGCGAGCGAGGATCGTCCCCATTTCGCCGGTGACGGCCAGGAGCTTGCTTCGAATGATTTCCTGGGTGAATGCGTCCGCCAAGAATCGATCCAAATGCTGTTGCCGGCAACGGTGGCCGGTCGAAACTCAAGGTGATGCTGGCGGTAAAGAAATCACAAAACCACTCGGCGGTGCAACCCAATCGGGCCGACTCGATGCCATGCACAGTAATCGTCTCCCGATACGGGAGAGCTCCTGCAAGCGACAATCGAGTGTGGGAACGGATCAGTCGTTCGTTTCCGAGCGAGAGAGTTCGAAGAGCGCGATCGAACCTGCAATCGCGGCGTTGAGGGAGTTCACCTCGCCCTGCATCTCTATCTTCAGGAGAAGATCGCATCGCTTGGCGAGATTGGGGCCCATCCCCTGGCCCTCAGAACCAACGATCAGGACGCAAGGCGTCGGTATCGGCACAGTGCCCAGCACGTTCGCGCGCTCGTGGTGCTCGATGCCGACGATCCAATGGCCATGCTCTTTGAGCCGATCGACGGTCTGTCCGAGGTTGACGACTTGCACGATGTCGAGATGCTCGACGGCTCCCGCTGAGGAGTTCACCACCGCCGGTGTGACGCCTGCGCTCCGTTCTCTGGGCAACAGAACGGTCCGCACGCCAAACGCCTCCGCCGCGCGAAGCAATGTCCCGACATTCTGGGGATCGACCAGATGGTCCAATGCCAGCATGGACATACTGGCGTCGTCCAGCAGACCGGAGTTCGCGTATGGGTAGGGCGATGCGAACGCGACGACACCCTGGTGGTTCACATCCGGGACCGCACGGTCGATGGTCTCCCGATCGACTCGTTCGAACGTTACACCCCTCTGTCGTGCGCGCTCCTGAATCGCGTCCAGGCGCGGATCGTTTCCTGCGGTGGAAAGCAGCAGAAGATGATGAAACCGGCGTCGACCGGCCTTCAGCGCCTCGTTGACCGCATTTCGGCCATACAGCCATTCGTCGCCGCTGCGTTGGTGCTGGCGCCGGTCTCGTCCTGCCTCAGCTCTTCTGCCAGGTCGTCCCCTGCGGTCCGTCCGCAATGGTGATTCCTTTCTCGGCCAGGCGATCGCGGATCAAATCGGAAAGCGCCCACTGTTTTTCTGCCCGCAGCCGGTCGCGCACCTGCACCAGCAAGTCGATGAATGGACCCGCATCTCCGGCTGACCGATCGCTGGATTCGAGATCGAGCCCGAGCACGCCGGCCAGATCGATCAACGCCAGGCGTCCCCGATCGATCTCTTCGACCCCGGCGCCCGCATCCCGCGCACGGTTGATGCTCCGAGCCAGATCGAACAATGCCGCCACCGCGGCTGGGCTATTGAAATCGTCGCTCATGGCGGCGTGGAACTGATCCGACGCCTGCTGAATGGCTCGATCGAGGCCCTGGTCTGGGCCGGACTCCGGCGCATTCGCTGCGGGACGCGCGGCCGTGATCAGCCGATCGAGTCCTTTGGCGGCTGCATCGAGCGACTCTTCCGAGAAGGTAAGTGGCGCTCGGTAGTGCGACTGCAGCACCATCAGTCGA
>JAWKPF010000071.1 GCA_041390825.1 Thermomicrobiales bacterium | reverse complement strand
TCGGTTTTCAGGTTCCGATTCCTCCGGCTACTTCCAGACTCGACGGTACCTATGGAACGGGGCAGGCGCGATGGTGCGGGATTTTCCGCTGAGCGGTATTGGTCTCGATCAGTTTCTCTGGCTCAACCAGGCAAGGTACATCGATCCGCGCATCTGGGATGAGCGATACTCATCTCATCCGCACAACCTCGTGTTCGACAGCTGGCTTAGCCTGGGAATGCCCGGCCTGATCCTGTTGCTGGGGTTTCTGTGTGCCGGTGGATGGTTGGTATGGAAGTCACGCATAGGGAGAATCGCGCTCTCGCCATGGCAACTCGGCGCTCTTGGGTGTCTGGGAGCCGGAGTGGGACATGGTCTGGTCGACAATGGATACTTTCTCACCGACCTCTCCGCCATGACCTGGTTGGCGATTGCGCTTGTATTGGGCTCGATGTCGCCAATACGACTGGTCCGACATGACTAACGCGGCTATTCGAGGAGATGCAAGACCGGCTATAGCCACTCCATCAATGGCTGTGGCTGTCGTCGCCATCGGAATTCTGGTTGGCTCGGTTGACTGGCAAACGACCGGACTCGTCCTGGCGATCGCTGTCTGCGTTTGGCTCGGCATGAACAAACGTGACTGGGGTCTGGGAGTGCTTGCGCTCACGCTACCGGTGCAGACGTACAGCCAGGTCGGAATCCAGAGTGGATCGGTGACGCTGACCAAAGTTGCAATTTGGTCGCTGCTCGCCGGATGGACGGTCTCCCTTCTCCGTTCCCGTCAGCGCGTCCTGATCGACTTCGTTACCGTTTCGGTCTTTGTATTGATCGCGGCGTTGGTCCTCTCCGTGTGGAATGCGCGCGACGGTGGCATCTGGATCGGAGAGACCTATCGCTGGCTGGCAACGGGCATCATTTCATGCTTCGCCTTCAACACCTACCGGCGAGGGGGAAACCCGCTTCCGTTTCTCGTCGGCTCGCTGCTCGGAGTCCTGGGATCGGTCGTGCTGGCGCTTTGGCAGGTGATCTATGCCGTGGGACCAGAGTCATATCAGGTGCGAGGGTTCCTGCGCGCGTACGGTCCATTTACGCATCCCAATCAGCTGGCGATCTATCTCGAGCTGACCGTGCCGCTCTTCCTGGCGTTGTTGCTCGGTCCTGGGGGTGATGCCATACGCGACGGGCGCTGGTATCTCTCGCCTCGATTGCGGCCGCTTTGGATGGTCGGAGTGTTCGCCGGACTCCTGGGATCGGTGCTTTCGCAGTCGCGCGGTGGATTTGCAGGCATGGCGGCGGGGTTCGCCATCGTGGGGGCAATGCTCATCCCGCATCTGCGAGTCTCGATCGTGCGCCTGGCTCCGCTAGGATTGATCGTCGCGCTCGCGTTGTTGACGATCTCGATTGGGATCGTTTCCGCCGGCGTGAAGACGTTCGCAAATGAGGAGACGCTGGTTACCCCTGCGAATTTCGCGGTGCAGGAACGGCTCTCGCACTGGACTGCTGCGGTTGAGATGGCCAAGGCGCATCCATTTGTTGGAGTCGGAGCGGGAAACTACGACCTAAACTACCGGGACTTCACCCAGGAATGGAGGTTTCGCATAGGTAGAGGGCACGCGCACAACACCTATCTTCATTTTCTTGCACAATCCGGGGTCGTGGGACTGACGGCGTATATCGCCATGCTCATGGGAGTCTCGCTCATCATCGTCCGTTCGATTCGGATCATGCCAGGTGGATCGAGGTTGGCGTTGCTCATAGGTGCTGCCGGGGTAACCGCCGCCACGGGAGCGCATGCCGTTTTCGAGTACGTTCATGTTCTGAGCCTCAATATCCAGTTAGTCGTCATCTGGGCGATGGCAATTGCCATCGGCACCGAAGCGTGGAGCGCGCGGGGGAATTCGTGAGCATCGATTCTGACACCGTGCAGTCCAAGCTCGGGTCGACGCCGCAGTCTGAGTTGCCGCCCGATGCCGATCAACCCGTTGGAGATCCCGCTGCGCTCGGCAAGGGCCTGCTTCGTCCGCGAACGTTGATTTCGTTCGGGTTCGCTGTTGCGATTCTGGTTTTCTTCTTCCGGCGACTCGATCTCGATCTTGCCGAGGTCGCGAGAAACATCAGATCGGCCGACCTGATGCTGCTTTCCGCTGCCATCACGGTCTACGTCGGCACCATCGTGCTGCGCTCAGTGCGATGGCGCTGGATGCTCGTGGTCGCGGGAGCCGGGTCCTTGCCCGGAACGAGGGTGCCTCCCGTTGGGTACTTGACCGCCGTCCTGCTCGTCTCTTGGTTCTTCAACTGCATTCTCCCGGCAAAGCTGGGCGACGCTTATCGGATCTATCGCGTCAAAGTCGACGACGGAATCCGCTACTCCATTGGGTTTGGAACCGTTCTGACCGAGCGGGTGATCGACCTCATGGTGCTCGTGTCGATGCTTGCGGTCTCAGCGCTCGTGGCTTTTCACGGAAACATGCCGTCGGGTGCGTCGAACGCGCTCTATGTCGGGGTTGCTCTCTGTATCGCGGCAGTGATTGGGCTGGTGGTGATCTGGTTCGTCCGCGATCACATCGAGACACGTTTGCCATTGCGCTTTCGCAATCAATGGCAAGCACTGCAGGAATCGGTCTTCGTCAATTTGCGCCGTCCCCTGGTTCCAGCGGTGCTGAGCGCGCTCATCTGGTCGATGGAATCATCTCGCGTGTTTCTCGTCGCGAAGGCCCTCGACGTACACATCTCGTTCCAGCTCGCGATCTTCGTGGGACTGATGGCCGCATTGTTGACGACGCTGCCCTTCACTCCGGCTGGGCTCGGGGTCGTGGAGGTGGCCACTGTTTCCGTGCTGAAACTCGTCGATGTGCCGGTCGATCTCGCAGGGTCTGTCGCGTTGCTCGACCGGTTGATCACATACTGGGGCCTGATTGCGGTGGGTGCGCTGGTCTATCTGTACATGCTCAAGTGGGGAACCCGGAAACGGGCCACCCCGCAGCGCGCCTGACATCGTGCGAGGTGACATCCTCATCGACGTTAGCGCCGCGGTCAATCAGGGCGCCGGAATTGGCCGCTATGCGCGTGAGCTGACCCGTGCGCTCATTCCGCTCCTTTCGGCTGCGGACACGCGATTGTGGTTTGCGCTGGACTCTCACCCGGCCGACCCTCAGCTCCCGGATCGGGATCCCTGGCAGTCGCTGACTGCAACGAGGTCTCTCCTGTCGAGAAGAAATGTCGACCGTTTCTTCTTCCGTGGACAGCTTCCGGCCGGTCCACTTCTGCGGTCTGGTTCACCAGCGGTTTCGTATTCGCCAGACTTTACGGTTCCGCCGGGAAAGAGCGAACACATAACAGTCCACGATCTTGCCTGGTTGCACCCCGAAGCTGAGACTCCTCCGCCACTGGCCTCGTATCTCGAGCCAGTCGTCGAGCGGGCTATTCAACGCGCCACAACGGTCTTCACGGTCAGCAACACAACCCGTGCTGAGATTCTCGAACGATTCGCGCTCCCAGAAGACCGGGTCGTGGTCGCGCCAAATGCCCCGGCTGCCAGGTTCTTCGAGCCAGAAGCGTTGCCGCCCGAACACCTTGCGACCCTGGGCGTGCAAGAGCCGTTCCTCTTGTTCGTGGGCACAATCGAACCCAGAAAGAACCTGAGCACGCTGCTCGCCGCACTGCAACGACTGCCAAACGAGATATCGCTCGTTGTGGTTGGGAGACATGGATGGAAGGCCGACCAGCAACTCGAGCCGATCTCTCGTCCTGGACTTGCCGATAGAGTTGTCGAGCTTGGGTACATCGATGATTCGACAGTCACAGGGCTCTTTGCGGCCGCAGCAGCGCTGGTCTATCCATCCCGATATGAGGGATTCGGTCTACCGATTGTCGAGGCGCTCGCGACCGGAACGCCGGTTGCCGCGTCAGACCTTGCTGTTTTTCGCGAAGTCGGAGAGGATGAGGTCGAGTATTTCCAGCCCACCGATCCAGCCGACATGGCTCGCGCGATCGAAGCCTTGCTCGCTTCGAACCGGCAGGGACGAGACGCGAGGCAGCGTCGAATCGCGAGGGCGCGAATATTCGATTGGCGAGTGAGCGCCGGCGTCGTTGCCAATCGCTTGTTGGCGGAATCCTGAGTGGCGACTGATTCGTACTGGTTTCAAAGGTTCGTGGTCGAGTCCGAGGACCGCACGGATACCGACGTGGTCTGGGCAGATCAGACCGTTGGCCCGACCGCGACCCGGAAGCCAACTCGCGCGGAGAAGCTGTCGATCATTCTGGTAGGTGTGACGGCTATTGGGTTCATCGTACTCATGGTCGTCACGGTCATCGTTGCGGTTTACATTTCCCGTCGATAAGCGCAACAGGAGGCCAATCATGTCCATCGTCGAAGAACGCATGAGTGTTGCGGATTTCCGGGAGCGATTCGAACGCATCCAGTCTGAGGTCGCCAAGATCATGGTCGGCCAGAGCGATGTCGTCGAAGAGGTGCTCATCTGCATACTCGCCGGGGGACACGCACTGCTCGAAGGCGTGCCTGGGCTCGGAAAAACGATGCTGGTGCGCACACTGGCGGACTCGCTGGAGCTCACGTTCAGCCGCATCCAGTTCACACCGGACCTGATGCCGGCAGACATCACCGGCACGAACATTCTGATCGAAACCGAGAGCCGGGACCGCCGCTTCTCGTTCCAGCGCGGTCCGATTTTTGCCAATCTGGTCCTGGCTGACGAGATCAATCGCGCGACGCCCAAGACGCAGTCAGCGCTTCTGGAAGCGATGCAGGACCGAACCTGCACGGTTGCCAATGTGGTCCATCCGATGGCAACCCCGTTCTTTGTCCTTGCGACCCAGAACCCGGTCGAGATGGAGGGCACGTATCCCCTCCCCGAAGCGCAACTCGACCGGTTCTTTTTCAAAGTGCTGGTTCAGTTTCCGAACGAAGACGATCTTGCCGAGATTCTGCGGCGCACGACGTCCAGCCTCGATCTCTCGGTCGAACCCACGGCCACCGGGGAGACAATTCTGGAGATGGGGCGATTGGCGCGCGAGGTGCCCATTGCGAGCGGTGTGAGCGAATATGTCGTCCGATTGGTGATGGCGTCTCACCCGGAGAATCCGCGCGCAACCCAGTCGATTCGTCGCTATGTACGCTATGGCGTCAGTCCGCGCGGCGCGCAGGCGATCGTGCTGGGCGCGAAGATCCGCGCCCTCACGCAAGGGCGATTGAACGTGGCGTACGACGACATCCGCGCGGTGGCGTTGCCAGCGTTGCGCCATCGCATCATCCTCAACTTCGAGGCGGAATCGAACGACGTCTCGAGCGACGATGT
>JAWKPF010000070.1 GCA_041390825.1 Thermomicrobiales bacterium | reverse complement strand
TAGGGAACTGGCGACTGACAACTGGCAACTAGCGACTGACGACTGGCGACTGGCAACTAGCGACTGACAACTGGCAACTGGCAACTAGTGACTGGAAACGGCGGTGGGATCGACCGTGACGCTCTGGAGAGCCGGGATTCAGCACCGAGTGTGGATGACGGGTAACCAGCCCGGGCACGATGATCTGCTGCCCAGGCCCGCGCTCGTTGCCAAACGTGCCACTTGGGGATAGTATAAGAACATCTGTTCTCATTTGTCAAGGCATGCGACTCCAAGAAACCGGCGCCACGCTCGCAGGGATAAGTTCGGATTGACGACATGGAACGCATGTTCTATTCTCTGTGGCAAACAACCCACTTTGTCAATGTTCGATGCCCCAAGAGGAGTGCATGCTGTACGCGCATACCCCGAATGAGGATGGTGAATGGCATGCGCTGGCGTGTCACCTGCAGGATGTCGCCGAGCTGGCGGAGAAGCATGCGGCGGCGTTCGGGTCGGGAAATGCGGCTTGGTGGGCGGGGATTTTGCATGACTCGGGGAAAGCCGGTGTGGACTTCCAGCGGTATCTCGCGTTGTGCGCCGAGCAACCGGATCGGAGACATCAGACCATCGATCACAAGGGCGCGGGATTCTTGCGGGTGATCGAGTTGATGCCTGAGCTGGCATTTCTCGTCCAGGGGCATCATGGCGGATTGATCGATGCCGGAGAGATGGAGCTGAAAGGAACGGCGCTTGCTCGGCGAGCACCCGCGCTGCAAGAGACGCTGGAGCGGTTCGATGCACTTGGGGTGATTCCACAGGATCGAGCGAGACCGGAGATTCCCGAGTTTGCCCAGACGAATCGGCATGCGCTGGAGTTCTGGTTGCGCATGCTCTTCTCGGCACTGGTGGATGCCGATCATTTCGATACGGAACGGCATTGGCATCCGGAGGTGGCAGCGCAGCGTGGCAGCGAGGTCACCATACAGGAGCTTTGGGAACGGTTTGCGGCCGATCAGGCGGCATTCATCGCGCAGCTTTCCCCGCAGCAACAGGCAATGCCGGTCAACCAGGTACGGGGCGAGGTATACGCCGCCTGCATGGCCGCAGCGGAGCAAGAATCGGGGTTTTTCCGATTGACGGTGCCGACGGGTGGGGGCAAGACGCGATCTGGACTGGGGTTCGCGCTGCGGCATGCAACGCGGAACGGGCTGCGCCGTGTGATTCTGGCCGTGCCATATCTGACGATCACCGATCAGACGGCACGAATCGTGCGGTCGATTTTTCCCGATGACCGCGTGGTGTTGGAGCACCATAGCGCGGCGGATGCTGCCAACGATGACGAGGCTGGATCGCAGGACGAGCACGCACAGTGGCGACGACTGGCAGCGCAGGATTGGAATGCGCCGTTGATCATCACAACGATGGTGCAGCTCTTCGAGAGTCTGCTCGGCCGGAAGACCAGTGTCTGCCGCAAGCTGCACCGGATCGCTGGCAGCGTGATCGTGCTGGATGAGGCGCAGACGATTCCTCTGGAACTGCGCGAGCCGATCTATGACGTGCTGCGTGAGTTGGTGGCGAACTATGGGGTGACGGTAGTGCTCTGCACGGCCACGCAACCGGCGGTGGATTGGCTGCCGGTGGAATTGGCGCCGGTGGAGATCGTGTCTGAGCCGGCACGGCACTTTCGGGCGCTGCAGCGGGTGGACTATGTCTGGCCGCAACAGGATGAGGCCCCCTGGAACTGGGAGCGGGCGGCCGAGGAAATGCGCACCAACGAGCAAGCACTCGCAATCGTCAATACGGTGGCGGATGCCGCTGCGCTCTTCGATGCACTCGGAGAGGGAGTGGGGCATTTCCATCTCTCGTCACGGATGTGCGGAGCGCACCGGCGGGATGTTGTGGACCTGGTGCGCGGCCGGTTGCGAGCTGGACTGCCATGTCGCCTGGTAAGCACGCAGGTGGTGGAGGCCGGGGTCGATCTCGATTTTCCGCTCTTGTTGCGGGCGTTCGGTCCGCTGGACCGGATCGTGCAAGCGGCTGGACGTTGCAATCGAGAGGGTCGACTGCCCAGGGGTGGGCGGGTCGTGATCTTCCGTCCAGAAGAGGGAGGCACGCCGCCGGGACCCTATCGCATCAGCACCGAAGCGACGGGCAACTTTCTGGAGTGGGAGGGCGATGCACTGGATCTCAACGATCCGGCGTTGTTCGATCGGTATTTCCGGAGTCTGTATCGCGATATTCCCGGAGACAGCAAGGGAATTCAGCAAGAACGGCAATCCCGTAACTTCCGGACGGTGGAGGAGCGGTTCCGCATGATCGACAACGAAGATCAGGTGCCGGTGCTGGCGCGATATCGGGGGTTGGATCGGGATCCGTATGACAACGGAAAGCCAGCATCGGAGAAGCTGGCGGATTCGATCCAGTGGGCAGTCGACACGCGTAACTCGAAGGCGCTCCGTGCGCTCATCCGTGAGGCGCAACCCTTTTTGGTCAATGTTCGCCGGAACTGGTTGACGGCGGGCGATACGCAGGAGCTGACGGACGATGTGCTCCTTTGGCTGCCGGAGTACGACAACCGATTGGGGTTGGTCAGCGGGCGGATGGATGTGGAGCGGTTGATCGTGGGGTGATACGACATGTTTGGTTCGTTTCGTGCCCACCGTTGAAACGCTGGGCTAACACACCCCCGGAATCGGCGCAGGGTTGGGCCAATACGAAGAGTCTTTCGGGAGTTGCGCGAACGAGATGGCCAACCGTACAAGTGAGAAGACCGGGAAGTTGCTCCAGTGAATGATGGCATGAGGTACTTGTTGACATTGCTAACAACACCTCTTAGGATGAATACATATTCCTTATATGTGTACTTTCACTCCTTTTTGCGCCGGTAGAACGCTCCGGCGAGGATCGAAACCTTATCGATGTGCTTTCGATGCGCGCTCGCCAGGTCGGCGAGGGCTTGGATGGTTGTACGTCAGGAGGCGAGGACCGTGGAGTTCGATCGTCCGGTGGAGGTGAAGGTTTGGGGCGACTTCGCCTGTTTCACCCGACCGGAAATGAAGGCGGAGCGGGTCACCTATCCGGTGATCACGCCGTCGGCGGCACGGGGAGTGTTGGAGGCGATCTACTGGAAGCCGGAATTTACCTGGTCGGTGCGCGAGATCGTGGTGCTGAATCCGATCAGCTATTTCTCGATCTTGCGGAATGAAGTGAATTCCCGCGCGAGTGACCGTTCGGCGAGGAATTGGCAGTCCAACGGCGGAGGCTTTTTCGCAAGTGACGACCGCGCGCAACGAAACACGCTGGCGCTGCGGGATGTGGCC
Organism: Thermomicrobiales bacterium; assembly: GCA_041390825.1. Taxonomy (NCBI): domain Bacteria; kingdom Pseudomonadati; phylum Thermomicrobiota; class Thermomicrobia; order Thermomicrobiales; species Thermomicrobiales bacterium. The sequence continues at coordinate 2,530 of JAWKPF010000070.1, read as the reverse complement.
TACGTGATCCGGGCAGATGTGATTCCGGCGACGCCTACGCCGGGACAAGAAGCGAAGCACCGGGATGTCTTTCGGCGACGGGTAGCGCGGGGGCAGTGTTTCGCGCAGCCGTATCTGGGGACGCGCGAGTTCACAGCGTCGTTCGGGGAAGCGGGTCCGGGCGATGCGCCACAGGACCTGACCATGGACCTGGGGCGCATGTTGCACGATCTCGCATTTGTCCCAGGGGGCAACGGCGCGGCCAAGCCGATCTTCTTCGATGCCCGATTGGAGCGTGGGGTCTTGCGTGTGCCGGCACTGGCAAGAGCGGCGGCCTGAGATGTTGATTCAGGAGTTGCGCGCTTACGCGGAAGACCGATTGGCGCTGCCACCGCCGATGTATCAAGAGCAACCGATTCGCTATCTGATTGCGCTGCGAGCCGACGGCACGATGGTGGGAACGATGCGCGATCTTTCCTCGCCCCAGGACAAGAAGCTCAAGCGCGGTCTGCCGATGCTGGCGCCGCATGTAAAGCGCACTGTGGGAATCCGGCCCAAGTTGCTGGCAGATACGGCGCCCTATGTGCTGGGTCTTGCCGGGGATGGCGCCAAAGGCGGCCGCGCGGAGCAACAGCATACCCAGTTCGTGGAACTGGTCGATCAATGCCGGGAGGCAACGGGCGAACCCTCGGTGGCCGCGGTGAGCAGCTTTCTGGCGGCGCTCGATCGCGACACGTTGCCATTGCCGGCGGATTTTGACCCCACAGGAACGATCACATTCGAGATTGGACCCGAGCGGGAGCGGCCGATCGACTTGCCATCGGTGCGCGCGTTCTGGGCCAGTATGAACAGCGCGGAAGAGGACGGCGACAACGCGGCGCTGCTGACGTGCATCGGTTGTGGGCAGCAACGTTCCGCGCTGGAACGGCACCCCATCAAGATCAAAGGGGTGCCTGGGGGCCAGATCCTGAAAGACCTGGTTTCGGCCAACGCGGCGGCGTTCGAATCGTACGGGCTGACGGCATCGCAGATTGCGCCGATGTGCCAGTCATGCGCGGAGGCGTATGGCAATGCGTTGAATGCGCTGTTGGCCGACAAACGCACCTCGCTCTGGATGAAAGAGGGGGCCTATGCGTTCTGGACGAGGCGGGATGTGGACTTTGCGCCAGTCAGCCTGTTTCTGAATCCCGATGAGCATCAGGTGGTGGTGCGATCACTGCTGGACGCGTGGAAACGGGGGACCGCCGCCGCGCTCGAGCTCGACCCGACGCCGTTTTTCGGGGTTGGGCTCGGGGCAAGCGGAGCGCGGCTGGTGGTGCGGGATTGGATCGACACGTCGGTGGGCGATGCCAAGACCCGGCTGGGACGGTATTTCGCGTTGCAGCAGATGGTGGAGTGGGACGGATCGCCGGGAGAAGCAGTTGCACTCTATCGCCTGACTGGAGCGACGGTGCGCGATTCACGCAAGGACGATCCGCCGCCGGTCGTTTCCCGCTCGCTGATCCGGTTGGCGTTGGTGGGCTCACCGTTGCCGATGGACTTGCTGTACCTGGCAGTGCGACGCAACCGCGCCGCACAGGATGTGACGCGCGAGCGGGCGATGCTCATCAAGATGGTGTTGTGTTCCCAAGGGAATGAAGGAGACGAAACGACGATGTCCGATCTCGATCAGGAGAACATCAATCCGGCGTATTTGTGCGGTCGATTGCTCGCCGCGCTCGATCAGATCCAGGGGTTGGCGATTCGCAACGCGAACGCCGGCATCGTGGACAAGTTCTACGGTTCGGCATCGAGCGCGCCGGCCTCGGTGTTCGGCACGTTGCTGCATGGAGCGCAGGCGCACATGGGCAAGCTGCGGCGAGACATGCCGGGCGCGCACTACCGGTTGGAGCAGGAACTGGAAGAAATCACCGCGCCGCTGGCGAGCTTTCCCAAGACATTGACATTGGAGGAGCAAGGGTTGTTCGCGTTGGGGTTCTATCACCAGCGGGCGGCCAACCGGCGGGCAGCGCGAGATGCGAAAGCGCGGAACGAAGCTGCCTCCAACGACGAGGTGTAGCCCCGGGGACTTGGGATTCAGGGAACAAGAGATTCCTCCGCTTCGGTCGGAATGACGGAGGGCGGATACAGAGGTCCGCTACGACAAACGCGAACGACACGAGACATGAAAGGAATGGGAGTTCGATGACGACTGTGCATACCGACGTGACGAAGCGACACGATGCGGTGCTGTTGTTCGATGTGAGCGACGGAAACCCGAATGGCGATCCAGATGCGGGGAATCTGCCGCGGGTGGATCCGGAGACGATGCAGGGGTTGGTGACGGATGTGGCGATCAAGCGCAAGGTGCGCGATTTCGTGGATGCGGTGCGCGGGACGGAAGAGCGCTACAAGATTTACGTGCAGGACAAGGGGATTGCGCTCAATGCGCAACACGAGCGGGCCTACACCGATCTTGGCGTCAAGCCAAGCGGCACGAAGCAGCCACGCGAGGATGTGAACCGGGCACGCGACTGGATGTGCGCCAATTTCTTCGATGTGCGCACATTTG
>JAWKPF010000069.1 GCA_041390825.1 Thermomicrobiales bacterium | reverse complement strand
GCCGCCGTCTTCGTTGCAGTCAATTGACGAGAGATGATGCCCGCGATTCGTCCCGCGTCGAGTCGTCATTGGCATCAGGCGCTTCAGGAACGCAAGCGCATCAGGTGGCATTTCAGCATTCGGCACAGCGTTGACCCGCGTACCAGCACGCCACGATTCAGTACTCCTACGGATAGGCGATGTTGCTTCGAGAGACTAGGCTGAGGATCACTGGCGCCAGCCAAGTTCGGATCGGGTTTCGAAGGAGGTAGCAAGCCACATCATGTCCACCTTCATGGATCATCGTCTGACTCGACGCACATTCGTCAAATCAGCGGGCGCGTCCACCGCGATCGCTGCAACTCTTCTCGCGTCGTCGAGCTCAAGCGCTCAAGAGGCTACTCCGACCGCGAGTTCTGGTCTCGACTGGGGGCGATTCGACACGTCGATCGAAACTGCCCAGTCCACCTTTGACATGGTCGGTGTGGCAGTTTCCGTGGTTGTTGGCGACGAGATTGCCTACCGGCGCATGTTCGGGGTTCGCGATCTCGAAACCGGAACGCCTGTCACTCCAGAGACGCACTTTCTGGTGGCATCCACAACCAAGTCGATGACGTCGCTCCTGGTTGCTACCTATGTCGACGAAGGAGTGCTCGACTGGGACCAGCGAGTACGCGAAGTATTCCCCGACTTTCGAGCGCCCACGGCCGAACTCACGGATACCTTGCGGGTGCGCGACATGCTGAACATGTCCTCGGGAATCGGTGAGCCGGACGCGGTTTCCGCTTTTCATCAGGGTGATCCAACGACACCGCAACTGTTGCAGATGCTCAGCGGCCTTCCTGTTATCGGAGCCCCGGGAGACCAGTTCTTCTACAACGGAACGGTCTATTCGGTAGGCGGCTACCTCCCGGCCCTTGCGTTGGGTGTCGATCCGTCCGAGATCGGCTCCACCTACGCATCCCAGATGAGCGAACGAGTCTACGGACCTACCGGCATGTCCAGTGCTCGCATCGCGGATGACCCGAGACCGTTCACCGCAGAGTATGCGACCGGCTATGGTCCCGATTTCTCGCACGGAACCGCGCGGCAACCATTTGCCCCAGTCGGCAGCTACGCGCCTGCCGGTGGAACGCTAGCTACCCATGACGAGATGACACGCTACGTCATGATGCAACTCAATCGAGGAGTGGCGAACGACGGGACGCGTGTTGTCTCCGAAAAGAACCTAGCGGAGTGCTGGGCTTCGAATGTCGATGTCCCCTTCGATACCGAGACGAACCCCGATCTCGTCCGTTCCGGATACGGTATGGGATGGCTCGATTTCACCTATCGTGGAGGGCGCCGCTTGGTCTCACATGCCGGCGGAATCGACGGTTTTACCACCTTCCTGGCGCTGTTGCCTGACGATGGGATTGGACTCGTCGTCAACACGAATGTCGGGCCGCTTTCGCGCGGATTGGGATACGTGCAATACGTCTCCGCGCTGTTTGTCGAGACCTTGTACGGTCTCAACATCGGCGCGGCTGATGCCGCGGTCTCACAGTATCGGGCTGCTGCTCAAGCATTGACCGATCTCGCCGCTGCCGCCACGCCGGCCGACGAGGCGAAGATCGCGGCCTGGATTGGCTTCTACGAGCGTGGCTGGAGCCTTGGATTCGATGATGTTGGGACGCTGCTGCTTCGGCAAAGCTCCCGTGCAATCCCCATCTTGGCATTGCCTGACGGGAGCTACGTCATGGCCAGCGGGGTCGCTCCCGGAGCAGTGGTGCAGTTCGTGACCGATGCGAGTGGCATGCCGGCAATGGAGATCGTGGGACTGGAGACCGTGCGCTGGATGACAGGCGAATCGCCCTGAATCAGCGGTAGTAGATCCCGATACGGTTCCCGGCGATCTCCTGAACCTCGACATCGAGGCCATAAATGACGGAGAGTGTCTCGGTGGTCATCAACTCCATCGGAGTGGTGTGATAGAGCACCTTGCCATTGGCCATAGCGACGATATGGTCAGAGTAACAGGAGGCGAAGTTGATATCGTGCAAGACCATCACGATGGTCTTGCCAAGCTCGTCCGCGGTTCTGCGCAACATCCGCATGATTCCCACTGCATGCTTCATGTCAAGGCTGTTCAGCGGCTCGTCGAGCAGCACATAGTCGGTGTCTTGCGCCAGCACCATCGCAACAAACGCGCGTTGTCGTTGTCCGCCCGAGAGCTCATCCAGGAATCGCTCGCGCATCGGATCGAGGTGCATGTATTCGATGGCGGCTTCGATCTTGTCCCGGTCCTCGATCGTCAATCGACCGCGTGAATAGGGATAGCGCCCAAATGCCACCAGGTCACGTACGGTCAACCGAGCATCGAGCCGGTTGTCCTGCCGCAGAATCGAGAGGCGTTGCGCAAGATCGCGGCTCGGGGTGGTGCTGACGTCGAGCCCGTCCACGCGGATCGTTCCGCCATCCATTCCGACGAGCCGACTCATCATACCCAGCAGGGTCGATTTGCCAGCGCCGTTCGGTCCGATGATGGTCGTCAGCCCGCCACGCGGAATGGTCAGCGAGACTTGGTCCACAACAGTCACATTCCCATACCGCTTGGTCGCCTGTTCGACCTGGATCATCTGGCGCTCCTCCGCAGGATCAGATAGATGAACGCAATTCCTCCGATGAATTCGATGATGACCGACAGGCTGCTATTGAGCCCAAAGGCATGCTCGAGGACTGCCTGGCCGCCGACGAGCGCCATGACGCCAAGCATGGCGGCCGTCGGCAACGTGTAGCGATGCCAGGGCGACCCGGCAATGAGATACGCGACGTTCGCCACCAGCAGACCGAAGAACGCAACCGGTCCGACGAGCGCCGTCGAGACTGCGGTGAGCACGATGGTGGCGACCAGCACGATGGCCACAGAGCGGCGATAGTCGACCCCAAGGCTGACCGCGCTGTTGCGACCCAGGATGAGGAGATCGAGCTCTGGCAATTGATGCCAGAGAATCAACGACGCGCCGAGCACGAGCACCGCAGCCATCACGAGCAACGTCTGGTCGATGGCATTGAAGCTGGCGAAACCGGCATCCTGGAGCACAGCAAAATCGCTTGGCTCGATCATGCGCTGCGCGAAATTGGTCAAGCTGCGAAAGAGCGCTCCGAAGATGATGCCGACCATCACAATCAGATAGATGCTGTATCGGGCTCTGAGAAAGAGGATCCAGAAAATGGCGGTACAGAAAACGACCATGATTGTGACTTCGATGCCGAACTGCAGTTGCGGATCGAGGGTCAACAAGCGGCTGCTACCGAAAAAGAAGACCACCATCGTTTGGATTAGCATGTAGAGCGCGTCGAATCCCATGATGGCCGGGGTAAGAATGCGATTCTCCGTGATTGTTTGGAATGCAACGGTAGAGATCGCAATCGCGATGCCAACGAGCCCCATCGCGGCGATCTTGCGAGCCCGAAATGGAGCATTATGTCCCAATTGCCGTTGGCTTCACAGTCATGAAGAGCGCGATCGTCGTCAGGAGCAAGAGCGCGACGATGCAGAGACGAATCAGGGAGTACGGTCGCTTCCGGTCTGAACGGCTGCGGTGTGTGTGACTGCCGTGTTGCTAGCTGACACGGGGGTGATTTCCAGAGGAGCAAGACCAGGGGAAAGGAAACTTCCAATCACCCCCACCATGACGCTTACGATCGGAATTGAACGGATAGCGGATCAATCGTCCAAGGATGTCGCAGAGGAGCACAAAGGCTGCTCCGCTTACCGCGATCCATGGAATCGAGACCCGCGCGTTATCACCCATGACCATGCGCACCAGGTTGGGCACGATCAACCCGAGAAAAGGGATGGCTCCAACCGTGACGACATCCACGGCGGTTACCAACGCCACGATTGCCATGCCTATGAACATCACCAGACGATAGTTGAGTCCCAAATTGGTCGTGAACTCTTCACCCATGCCGGCCACGGTGAAACGGTCCGACGCGATGAATGCCAGAATCGCCAGCCCACCAGCCAGCCAAAGAAGTTCATATCGGCCGCGCAACATGCTCGAAAAATCGCCTGTGGTCCAGGCAGAGAGTGACTGCAGAAGGTCATGCCGGTAGGCGAAGAACGTGGTAACGGAGGAGATCACGCCGCCGAGCATGATGCCGATGAGCGGCACCATCAACGGTGATCGAAGCGGAATCCGGTGCAGAATCGCCAGAAACACAAAGGTTCCAACAAGCGCGAAGAACGACGCCACCACCATCTTGGCGAAGATTGGGATTCCCGGCGCCAGGATCGCAACGGCCAACAATCCGAGGGTTGCCGATTCGGTGGTGCCCGCGAGTGATGGTTCCACGAACCGGTTGCGCACCAGCAACTGCATGATCAAACCGGCTATCGCCAGCGACGCTCCGGCCAGAATGATCGCCACGGTGCGCGGAACTCGGCTTTCGATTAGCACCATGGTCGTGTGATCGACTCCATCTCCCGAGAGAATCGAACGCCAATCCATGCTGTAGACGCCAATGGAGATACTGACGAGCGCCAGGACGCCCACCAGCAACACCGCGATCGGCAAGAACCCGAGAGATTTCGAGAAACGAGTTTCGACCATTCAGTGGAAACAGCGCCGGCGGCTGAGGAGACTCAACCGCCGGCAATGCGCGTTACTCCGCGAACGCCGCGTCGATTTCGTCGATCATCGACTGCACCGTTCCGAGACCGGTCATGACGATGTACCAGTTGTAGGGATCGAGATAGACGATCTGGTCGTTCTGCCAGGCGGTCGTCTCGTGCATGAGCGCGTTGTCCAGCACTTCCTCGGCCGAGGCGCCTTCTTCGCCGGTGACCGCGTCCCGATCGAAGACGAAGAGCCAGTCCGGGTTGTGCTCCAGCAGGAACTCGAACGAGATCGGCTCGCCGTGCGTGGCTTCCTCGACATCTTCCACCGGAAGCTGGAATCCAAGCGTGTCGTAGATGAATGCGCCGCGAGTCCAGCCCGGCGACACCGCAGAGACTTCGCCGCCTGCGGTAAGAATGACCAAACCGGTGCCGGCGTCGGCGGTTTTTTCGCGTAGCGCTTCGATCTGCGCGTTCAGATCGGCCAGCGCAGCTTCCGCTTCGGCTTGCTTTCCGAAGATCGAAGCAAGCGTCATGGTCTGGTTGGTCAGATCTCCCATGAAATCGACGCCTTCGCCGGTCAGGTCGATGGTCGGCGCGATCTTGCTTAGCTCCGGCAACGCCTCGGCTGAGCGGTTCGCGACAATGATCAGATCCGGCTTCGCGGCCGCAACTGCTTCGTAGTCCGGCTCGAATAGCGTGCCGATATCGAGATACTCATCGGTGTTGAAGCGCTCGAATTCCCCTCCGAGATTCGATTTCGGCAGTCCTGCCACCTTGACGCCCAACTTGTCCAGTGTGTCGGCGCTGGAGAGGTCGAACGTCAACACGACATCTGGGTTCAGTGGTACTTCCGTCTCGCCTTGCACGTGGGTGATGACAATCGTGTCCGCTTCCGGCGCTCCCTGTGCGGAAACCGTGGCGCTCAACGCTCCGACAATGAGCAGCAATGCGGCGGCGATGGCCAACAGCGCGCGATGAATTGGCAGTCTCTCCCTCATGAAGAGCTGTCTCCCTTTCCGTTGAATGTCGTCGAGTTCTAGATCGCCGTCGAACGTCCGGTTCAGCGCTACGCGGGTAACCCTAGCAGATATCCGACTGATTTACTAGGATATTCTCATCAGGACGCTGGTCGAGAACGCGACATCGATTGGTGAGGGATGCCGCGCACGGTGAAGACCGTGCCGAAGGGTTTGTAGCCGAACTGACGGTAGAAGCGAATCGCGTGGGTTTGGGCGCTGAGCAGCGTCATGGGGTAGCCGGCCCGGTCGGCCGCATCGACCAGTTCGGTGACAATGGCTGAGCCGACGCCATGCTTGCGGTACTCGCGCTCGGTCGCGATCCAGGAGAGATATGCCAGCCGCTGCGGCGCTGGAGGGGAGAGGCGTCCGGTGCCAATCAAATGGCCGTCCTGGATTGCCATCAGGGTGATGCTCTTGTGCTCGTCGGGATCGGTCATGGGAAGGTCGGCCAGGCGCTGCTCCTCGCGGAAGACCCGCGA